>JAEZBH010000497.1 GCA_023427285.1 Pseudomonadota bacterium | reverse complement strand
CCGCATGACCGACCGCGATGAAACATTCCCCGGCCGCCTCATTCTTCTGGACTTGCTGACGAAGGCCGCAGAGCGGGGCGAGATTGTCTGCCCAGACCCGCGCCAAAGCATGCTCATGCTGCAACACATGGTACTGGCAGCGCCGCTGCGGGCGGCCTCGCTCGGGCTCGATACCTTCGATGCAGACGCCTGCCGCACCTGGACCCGCTATGCCATCGATCTGTTCTTGAACGGCGTGCGGGCACGCAAGCAGGGGTAAACGACCGCAGAACGCAAAAAGCACCGCAAACGCGGGGTGCGCTTGAAGCGGTTGATCTTGTTAGCGATTTTCTCGGGGAGATGTCAGGGAGAAAATGGCGCGCCCGGAACGATTCGAACGTCCGACCCTCAGATTCGTAGTCTGATGCTCTATCCAGCTGAGCTACGGGCGCGCAAGCCTTGTTGGCTGACGGCGCGGAACCTATCCAGATCGCCCTTGGTGCGCAAGGGCTTTTTGTCAGGTTCTTTTAATTTTCTTATAACAAGCTGATATTAAAGGTTAATTTTTTGACGCCAGAATGGTTTCGGCGGCACATCTGCCAGATATGACGCCAGAAACCGCCGAACAGGGCCGATCTTGCGCGCCGCTCCACCCCCTTCCCGCACCCCCTCAGCACGCTCTTCCACACAAAAAAGACAGGAGCTTTGCCGCGCACTGCCTGTTTTCAGTCCGTGACAAAATGGATTAGGGTGCCACCCATGATGATCCGCACCGTATCGACCCTCGCTGCTCTCGCCTGTTTCCTGCCGCTGGCCGCCTGCGCCAACAAAGGCGGCGAGTGGCCCAGCCTGAAAACGCCTGCCGAGCGCCAAGCTGGCACCTGCAACGACACACAGGTCGTCAAAGCCGACCTGCCGTTTGCGGAAACCGGCGCTCCGCCTGCCCCCACTGAACAAAGCATGGCTGGACAAAACAGCGCCGAACCGGGCGTGGCGGCTGTCGCTGCCCGCCTTGCCGATGAACAGCGGGCTTTCAGCATGGCGCTGGAGAGCTGGAACAAGCAGCGCGGCGTCACGGAAGCTGCCGTTGCCGCCGCCAAAAACGCCGCTCCCGCTTCGGAAGCCTGGGCCACGGCAGAGCTTGAACTCAGCCGCTTCAACCAGACCGCTGCCCGCTTCGATGAGATTCGCGATGCCGTGAACGGCATGACGGGCGATCTTGCCCTTCTGGCGGCAAACGGCGCGAACGTCTCCGCCTCGCTCGCGCAGGCCGGGCAACTGCTGCGCCGCATCGATGACGCCTCTGCCGCCCATCTGGCCGCCGTCGGCCCGCTTCAGGCCAGCCTGTCGCGCTGACGCCTGCTCAAGGCTCACAAAAAAAGCCGGGGCTGCAACACGGCAGCGCCCGGCTTTTTTTTCATCCCCGGCTGCGGGACTTAAACGGCCACCGCCTTCTGCCGCCGCGCCTGATGGATCAGCCGCAGCATCACCGCGCCGAACAGCGCGGCCAGCAGGATAGCGCCCGCCATCGGTTGGGCGGTGCCGTCAGCAATCGCGCCGGTCACGGAGGCGAACAGCGCGCCCATCGCAAAGTGCATGAAGCCAACGAATGATGAGACTGTGCCCGCGCGGCTCCGGTCCACATCCATGGCCATGGCCGTCGCGTTAGAATTGGTGAGGCCGATGCACGCCATGATGAAGAACATGGGCACCAGCACGCCGAACTTGCCCGCATAGTCGGTTGCCGCGCCCACAAGCATGAACGCGGCCAGCACGATCATCGCCTTGTTGGCCGCCTGCACGATCTTGAGCGGCGTATGGCGGTTGAGCAGCATCCGGTTGATCTGGGCCGAGCCGACAATGGCGCAGGCGTTCAGGCCGAACAGATAGCCAAAGACGGTCGCATCGATGCCATAGGTGCCGATCATCACGTTGGCGGCATTGCTGATGTAGGTGAACAGGCAGGCGCTGCCGAGCGAGGCCAATACCGCATAGCGCAGGATCTCGGGGTTGGAGAGCACCTGGGCAAAGCCCTTGAGCATGCTCTCCTTCGGGCGGGCGTTGCGCTTCTCTGCCGGGAAGGTCTCCGGCAGCGCGATGAACGCCCACGCCAGCGCAATCACGCCGAAGCCCGTCAGCACCCAGAAGATGGTGCGCCAGTCGCCGATCAACAGAATGAGACCGCCCATCGTCGGCGCCAGAATCGGCGATGCGCCCATCACCAGCATCAGCAGAGAAAAGGCGCGGGCCGCCTCAACGCCGCTGCACCGATCGGAAATCACGGCGCGCGCAATGAGCGGAGCCGCCGCGCCGCCCAGCGCCTGCACGAATCGCAGCACGATCAGCGCCTCCATGCTGGTGGCGAACACGCAGCCCACCGAGGCGATGGTGTAGAGAATGACACCCGCCATCAGCGGAGGCCGCCGCCCCATCCGGTCAGCCAGCGGACCATAGATCAGCTGACCGGCCGCAAGGCCCGCCAGGAAACTCGCAACGGTCAGCTGCGCATCGGCCATGGTCGAGCCGAGGGCGATGCTCATCGAGGGCAGACTCGGCAGGTACATGTCGATGGCCATCGGGCCGAAGGCCGTCAGAACGCCCAGCAGCAGAACCAGAGAGAAGGCCAGGCTTGGCGCGCCGGCATCAGAGGACGGGGAAGAAGAAGGACTATTCGCCATGCAGAAACTACCGGATGCAACGGAGGAATCACAAACGCCGTACAACGGGCTTTCATAAACGCTGCCCGCACGAACTGTCCGGCACTATTGCCGTGTTCGAAGCTTTGCGGAAGGAAAATGGCACAGCCCTCTTGCTGTGCGGCTTTTCCGGGGTTGGTATTATTGCGGTGTCGTCAGGCGACAACCCAGCGGTTTGACGGCAGGGCAAGGCGTTCGCCATCGCGGCTGAGGCTTGTCACCTGCGCGGCGGTCAGCGGCCCGCTGAAATAGAAGCCCTGCCCCAGCGCGCAGCCGCACGCCATCACCATCACGGCGTTGCTCTCCGTCTCCACCCCGTCGGCCACCACCGGCACGCCAAGGCTGCGGCCCAGCGTACCCAGCGCCGAGAGCAGCGCGCGGGCGTTGTCGCTCCAGCTCGCATGAGGCAAGAGGCTCGGGTCCAGCTTGATCTTGATGAACTGCGAGTTCCTGAGGGCGGCAAGGCTGGCGCGCTCGGTGCCGAATCCGTCCAGCACCAGCCGAACGCCCAATGCGGACAGCGCGGTCAGGGTGCGTCGCGTCTCGGGACAACGGCCATGGAAGGCGATCTCCGGCAGCTCCAGCTCCAGCTTCGCAGCCGACAGGCCGGTGCGGGTCAGCACCTCCTCAACGCATCGGGCAAAGTCCGGCTGGCGCAGCTGCACGGCGGCAATGTTCACCGCCACCGCCACCTCGGGCCAGTCCCGCGCATTGGCGCAGGCTTCCTCCAGCATCCACAGGCTCACCCGCTCAAACGTGCCGCTTTCCTCCGCCAGCGCCATCAGGTCTTTTGGCGATTGCGGCAGCTGTCCCGGCAAGCTCCAGTGCAGCTGGGCCTCCACGGCCATCACGCGCCCATCCCGCAGCGAGACCTGCGGCTGGTAGAGAAGCTCGAGCGTGCCGCTCTCCAGCGCCGCACGGAACGCTGCCACCTGACCCCGGCGGCGACGGTCCAGCTCTTCCATCTCGGTGGAATAGAAGCGCGTGCCGCCGCGCACTTTCTTCGCCTCGTACATGGCAATGTCGGCGCGGCGCAGCACATCGGCCGCGTCTGCGTCTTCCTGGCCGAGGAAAGCGATGCCTATGCTGACGCCCACCTGCACCAGAGCGCCCGCGGCGGGCTGCGGCTTCAGAAGCGCTGCGTGGATTCGGCGGCTGATAACCTCAGAGGTTTCAGGCTGGGGCCGCCCGTGGATGAGAATCGCGAATTCGTCACCCCCAAGGCGCGCGGCCAAAGCCAGCCCCTTGGTCTCCTGCTTCAGGATTCGCGCCACCTGCCGCAGCAGATCATCGCCTGCCGAATGGCCGAACTTGTCATTGACCGGCTTGAAGCCGTCCATATCCAGAAACAGCACGCCGATTGGCGGATCGTTCGGCTGCATGCGCGCGTGCATCTGACCCAGCATGGAGCGGAAGCGGGCACGGTTGACCAGCCCGGTCAGCCCGTCGCGCTGGGCCATGCGCAGGGCGCGGGCCTCGCTGGCGGACACAAGCTGCACGATGGCGCGGCTGTTGCGCAGGATGAACCACGTCAAGAGGGTCAGACCGATCAGCAGCCCTGCCACCAGCGGCCAGAACAGCGTGGGCAGATCGTTGCCGGGGCTGGCTGCCGGCCAGTAGATTCGCCCGATCATGCTCCCTGCGTTCGAGACGATCTCAAGGTCGCAATACTCATGCTCCGCCACGCCCTCGTCCGGCGCCTCAAACGACAGGGATGAGAGGTGATAGGTGGCAGCCAGTTCCGCCAGCAGCCGCTCATCGATCCGTCTGCCGATCAGAAGAACATGCTGGTTTTCCGCCGTTGCCTCGCCCTGCTTCTCGGGAGTGACGCGGGTTGCGGCCACCAGGGCGGGCTGACCGTCGAACAGCAGCGTGTCGGTCACAACCTTGCCGTTGGGAGCCTGCCGGGCCGCCGCCACCACATCCCTGTACGCCAGAGACAGGTGCAGGTCGGGCTCTGCCGGGGCCACCACGCCGTCCCTGACGGCATGGAGCGACTCGTTCTCCGGGTTCAGCAGAAAAATGAAGGACATTCCGGCGTCCGCCGTCCACGCTCCCCAGCTGCCGGCCAGCCAGTTCGCATTGAAGCGCACAACGGTGTTTTCGTAGGCCTCGTCCCAATAACCCTGAATCCGGGCGTTCCGGGCCAGCTTCTCCCGGTGCAGATCAAGCCCCGTGCGCACCATCATCGTGGCGGTTTCGCGCGCTTGGCGATTCTGCGTCGTCACCGACCAGCTGAACAGCAGGGCAAAGCCCGTCACCGCCAGAACCAGCGCACCGACCACCGGAAAGGTAAAATGCTTCCAGAACAGCGTCGGCGTATAGGAAACCGTTCGGATAAGCCGTTTGGCTGTCCGGGCGGACCTGCGCCTCGCTTTACGTCCAGTACCTTGCAACTGCCCCCCCCTGTTCAAACGAACAGCCCCCCGGGAAAACTGGAAGCAACATACTATCAAATTTTCGGCGTAGATATTTCGATCAGGTCTGTAAAGTGGTTGTTAATCATGTCTTTAAGCTACAGGCGGCATCTGTGGCAAAAATCCGACAGTTTCGTTCGGATTTGGGGCTAAAAAAAAGAGTGCCCAAGATCTGAACGGGGGCCTGAACAGGGGCCTGAACGGGGTTTGAAGAAGCCTGCCACGGCGGTGCTGAACGCCTGTTCGGCGTGTTGCCTGACACGAATGTCCGGTACAATTGGGCTACAGGCGTTGACTCATCAGATCACCACCGGTATAGGCCAGCGCTCATTCGTGAACCGAAGCTATTTGTCCTTGAGGACGTGTCATGAAGCGGACTTATCAACCCAGCCGTCTGGTGCGCAAGCGCCGTCATGGTTTCCGTGCCCGTATGGCCACTGTCGGTGGCCGTAATGTTCTGGCTAATCGCCGGGCCAAGGGTCGCAAGAAGCTGTCAGCTTAAGGGGTTGCCCCCCGTACCACACAAGGGGGCAAGACCTTGAAGCTTGAAAAGCTACGTAAACGCCAGGATTTCCTGGCGGCGAACGGAGGGCGTCGCTGGTCGGCGCCCGGTTTCGTTTTGCTTGCCCGCAAGCGTCCTGACCCTGCAGGTCAGCGAGGCGACACGGTGACGCACTTCGAAGCCCAGCCGGACACATTACATCTGGTTCCAGAGCTGCCGCATGTTGGCCAGCCTGACACCATGCCGCCGCGCGTCGGCTTTACCGTGACCAAGCGAGTTGGCACATCGGTCGTGCGCAATCGTTTGAAAAGGCGTCTGCGCGCCTTGGCTCGCGAGATTCTCGCGCCCAAAGCTGTTGCGGGAACAGATTACGTGTTTATTGGCCGCAGCGGCGGCCTCACCCGCGCTTGGTCCGACATGGTGTCAGATCTGGAGCGCGCCTTGCGAAAGCTGGCGCAGCATTGACATGAGCGGCGGGCACGGGAATAGCCAGCCTATGGTCACGCGCATACTCGGTATGATTGTAAAGCTTTGGCAATGGTCGTTTTCGGCCGTTATGCCGCCGTCTTGCCGGTATTCCCCCTCCTGCTCGGACTATGCTCTGGAGGCCCTGCGGCTGCATGGGCCGTGGCGCGGCACGTGGCTGGCCGCTAAACGCTTGAGCCGCTGCCACCCCTGGGGTGGTCACGGCTTCGATCCGGTGCCTCCGCGCACAGACGTACATCATCCACCCGTACAAAGGTAATGACGTGGGCGATCAAAAGAATCTGATCCTGGCAATGCTTCTGTCAGTCCTGCTCCTTGTGGGCTGGGACTATTTCTTCGTGAAGCCCCAGGTTGAAGAGCAGCAGCGTGCCGCTGCCGTTGTTGAACAGGAAGGCGTGATCCCCACGTCGCCGCAGGCTGCCGGCCCCGAATCGCCGTCGCCGCGCGTGCAGCCGCGCGAGGTCGTCCTCAACGACGCGCCCCGCGTTGCTATCGACACGCCGAACCTGAAGGGCTCCATCTCGCTGAAGGGCGCGCGGATCGATGATCTGCTGCTGACCCAGTATCACGAGACGGTCGACAAGAAATCGCCCAACATCACCCTGTTCTCGCCTCAGGGCTCTGCGCATCCCTATTATACCGAGTTCGGCTGGACCGCCGCCGGCGGCCTTGCCCTGCCGAACCGCGATACCCTGTGGACCGCAGACTCCTCGACGCTGACGCCGGGCAAGCCGGTGACCCTGTCGTGGGACAACGGCCAGGGCCAGACCTTCCGCCTGCGCTTCGAGGTGGACGAGGACTTCATGTTCTCCGTCACCCAGAGCGTCGTGAACAGCGCGGGCACCCCGGTTGCGGTCAACGGCTATGGCCGCATCGTGCGCACCAACCTGCCTGAAGGCGAGAGCTTCTTCGTGCTGCACGAGGGTCCGCTTGGCGTGTTCAACGACACCCTTGAGGAAACCAATTACGAGGATCTGGTCGAAGACGGTCCGGAGCAGTTCCAGACCACCGGCGGCTGGCTCGGCATCACCGACAAGTACTGGCTCTCCGCGCTGGTGCCGGATCAGAAGACGCCGTTCACCGGCACCTTCCGCAGCTTCGGCCCGGATGCCTTCCAGGCCGACTTCCTGACCGGCGCTCTGAACGTTGCCGCAGGCGGCACCGAATCGCAGACCGTCCACCTGTTCGCAGGCGCCAAGGAAGTCGCCCTGATCGACAAGTACGAGAAGGAATACAACATCCCGCTGTTCGATCGCGCGATCGACTGGGGCTGGTTCTACTTCCTCACCCGTCCGATCTTCTCGGTGCTGTCGTACCTGTATCACCTGCTCGGCAACTTCGGCCTCGCCATCATCGGCCTGACCATTGTCGTGAAAGCGATCATGTAACCGCTGGCCAACAAGTCCTACGCCAGCATGAACCGCCTGCGCGAGCTCCAGCCGAAGATGAAGGAGCTTCAGGAGCGCTTCAAGGACGACAAGCAGGCCCAGCAGAAGGCCATCATGGAGATGTACCAGAA
>JAEZBH010000489.1 GCA_023427285.1 Pseudomonadota bacterium | reverse complement strand
GCGCATGACCGACGAGAAAATCACGCGGTACTATGACATGAACCGCCGCAAGCCGATCGAGAAGCCGCGCTTGTTCTGGCGTTCGACGGCCCATGTTCCCGAGATTTACAAGGTCATGTCAACGGTCAAGGCACCGGCGCTGCTGGTGTGGGGAAAGATCGATTTCGTGCTCCCGCTGCACACGATGACAACGCTGAAAAATCATCTGCCGACGTCATCCGTCTCGACCATCGTTCTTGAAGATACGGGCCATTATCCGCCTTTTGAGGTTCCGGAGCGTTTCGCCCGGATCGTCAAAAGCTACCTGACGAGCGTCGTCAGCAAATAGCTTCACAAAAAATAACAAACCACAAACAGGGAAGGAAACAAAAGTGGTTACGTTGCAAAGCGTAGGGATGACTGCGATCGCAGTCGTAATGGCGTTCGGAACTGTGGGGGCACATGCGCAGACCGCCGCAGCGCCGGAGGCGACTGCCTCTAACCTCAGCTTGGGGGATATTATCGTCACGGCGCGCAAAAAGGATGAAAGCATCATTCAGGCGCCGGTTGCCATTTCCGCACTTTCGGCTGATGCGCTCGAAGCGCGCGGCATCGCCAACTACAGCGACCTTTCAGACTTCGTGCCGGGCTTCCGCTACCAGAACCAGTCGGTGAACCGCAACGATCGCGGCTACACCTTCTTTACGGTGCGCGGCATGTTCTCGGGCACACCGTCGCCCGACCGTCAGGGCGCCAGCGCGTTCATTGACGGCGTTCCTGTTGGCGGCGGCGCCATTTCCGGCCTGACCGATATCGAGCGCGTCGAGGTCATCAAGGGCCCGCAAAGCGCCTATTTTGGTCGCGCAACCTTTGCGGGCGCAGTCAACTTCATCACCCGCACGCCCTCGTTCGATCCGAGCCTGAAGGGCAGCATTTCCTATGCCAGCTTCAACACGTCTGAGGTCAAGCTCAGCGCGGAAGGCGGCCTGATCGACGACGTTCTGTCGGCTCGAATTTCAACGCGCCTCTACAACACCGACGGCCAGTACGACAACTACGGCTATGACGGCAAACTGGGCGAACAGCAAACCCGCTCCATCGCCGGCACCCTGTATTTCACGCCGTCTGACGACTTCAAGATGCGCGGCTATATCAATTACTGGGAAGATCGCGACGGCCCAGGGGCCTCGGGTCAGTTGCAGCCGGAAGACTTCAACTGCACCACCCCCACCAATCGCCAATTCTATTGCGGTGCGCTTGGACGCGGCCTGCTCAACCGCCTGACGCAGCAGGTTGAAGTCGGTCAGGACGTGATCGACCGCGTCAACGGCAAGACCTCTGGCGAGTCTACGGTAAAGCCCGGCTTCAACGATGAATTCGGCATGAAGCGCAACTCGCTGCAAACCCACGTCATTGCCGACTACAGCTTTGCCGATGGCTACACCCTGAGCGCCAACGGCGCTTATCTGCATGACCAGTGGGGCTACGTTGCCGACACCGGTTTTATCGATGGACGTAATATCCCGAACCCGTCCTTCGGCACGGTTCCCGGTGTTCTGCCGTACTATTCCCGCACCGTTGGCGGCCAGACTGACCTGACCAACCATTCCGCCGAAGTGCGGCTGTCCTCGCCCACCGAGGGCCGCTTCAACTGGCTGACCGGCTTCAACTACTTCCGTCAGCGCAACAGCATTGCAACCAACGCGTTTTCGAACGGCGGCTTCAACAATGCCGTGTACGCAACCACCTACAGTGCAGACACCTACGCACTGTTCGGCTCGGCCTCCTATGACATCACCGATGCACTGAATTTCAGCCTTGAAGGCCGCTATCAGTGGGATCAGATCGGTCAGACGGTGAAGACCCGGAACATCGACGCTGAGGGCAAGTCAAAGAGCTTCAACCCGCGTGCGATCCTGCGTTATGAATTCGATTCCGACACGTCGGCATATATCTCTTATGCCAAGGGCACGCGTCCGGGTCAGTTCAATGCATCACTGCTGGCACAACCGCAGTCCGTTCAGGATCAGGTGCAGGAGCAGCTGAACGTTCCGGCCTCAGTGGGCCCGGAAAAGATCGAAATGGGAGAGTTCGGCTTCAAGGCCAACCTGCTTGACCGCCGCCTGCAACTGCTGACCGCCTTCTACTACGGTTCGTGGTACGACAAGCACATCAACCAGAATATCACTTACTTCAATGATAATGGCGATCCCACGCCGACCCGCATCGTTGTGCCGGGTGGCGAGGTTGAGCTGTATGGTGTGGAAGTGGAGGCAACCTTCCGGGCATCAGAGTACCTGACTCTCGAAGGCACGCTCTCCTACGCAGAGACCAAGATCAAGAAAACCCAGTGCGCGGAATGCAGCACGCTGATCGGCGATGACAATCCGGTTGGCAACCGTTTGCCGCAGTACTCTGCATGGACCGGGTCTGCCTCGGCAACCTATTCTCGCCCGGTAACGAATGATGTCGATGGCTTCTTGCGTATCGATTACTTCTATACCGGTCGCCAATATGAGAGCGAGGCCAACCTTGCCTGGCTCAAGCCGAGCCACCGCTTCAATGCCCGCATTGGTGTGGACAGCGGCGACCTGAACTTCGAACTGTATGCAGAGAACCTCTTCAACAACAAGGTACCGACCTCCATCGCGTACAATGCCGACACCTATACCAGCATTCCGTCTCTGACCTTCTCTCCCGCACGTCACCGTGTCTTCGGTGCTCGTCTGGGCTTTGAGTTCTAAGCGGAACACTTAATCGCTGACCAAACAGCGTTCGCCCACGGTGCCGGAAAGGTTCCGTGGGCGAACGTTTTTTATGCGCTTAAGTTCTGCCCTCAGATGACCGGGCTTGCGCCGCCATCCGTTGCAATGACCGTTCCATTGATGGCGCTTGCGCCGCTGGACGCCAGGAAAAAGACTGCCTCGGCAATTTCCTCCGGCGTGATCACCCGGCCATAAGGCATGTTTTGGGTTAGCGCGGCTTCGGCTTGAGCTTCGGATATTCCCTCATTTATCGCCTTGGTCGCAATCAACTGTTGCAGTCGGCCGGTCGAGACCGGCCCCGGATTAACGCCTACCACACGAACACCAGCATGGCCCCAGGCATGGCCGAGCCCTGTGGTTGCCAGCATCAAGGCCGCATTGGCGGCGCCTCCCGGCAGATGCGTATCGCTAGGCACTTTTCCGCCAAGGCCGATCACGTTCACAATGACGCCCGACCGGCGCTCCACCATGCCCTTCAGCACCGGATCGATCACGTTCATGTAGGTAAAGTACTTGGCGGCCATGGCCTCCTGCCACGTACGCGCTGTCACCCGGTCTGGCGGCGTTTGCTGCGCGGCCCCCGCGCAATTAATCAGCACGTCAATCGGCCCAAAAACCGCTTCTGCGTCTTTGCAGGCTGCCTCAGCGCCCATAATATCGCGCAGGTCCGCAAGTATTGCGCGCAGTCCAGGCGCGGCCGGAAGCTCCTGCTCATCCGGCAAAGAGCGCGCCACCACGCTGACCCGATCTCCCGACGCCAGAAATCGACGCGCGCACGCCGCGCCAATACCACGGCTTCCCCCTGCAATCAGAATATGACGCTGACCATCCAGTGTGCTCATCAAACCCTCCCTTGCAATATTCTCTTGGTGCTAACCGCAGCGCCCAGAAGGCCGCAGCCCGGATTGCGGACTGTCCATCTTGCGAGCGCCCCTTCTCTTGATTTGTCACCCTGCCAACCGCACAGTTCGAGCCAGTCACGTTCCGCTTTTCATTGATGCAAGGCATTGCCATGACCACGTCCGGCCTTTTGAATATTCAGCGCATTATCGAGATTGACCGCTTCGCCTTGCCGGTGACGTTCCTGTTTCCCGAGGCAGAAATTGAGCATTTGCACCCCCATAGAGAGTGCCTGTCTCCACACCACGTTGATTTCGAGAGCGAGAGCCTGCTGCTCGGCATTCAGAGCATGGTGATCAGGCGGGGAAACCTGAATATTCTGGTCGATACCTGCGTTGGCGCGAACAAGCACCGCCCGGCCCGTGCAGAGTGGCATCAACTGGCAGAGCACGCTTACCTCAGCCAACTGGCCGCCGCGGGCTTGCGGCCAGAAGATATCGATATCGTTTTCTGCACGCACCTTCATGCCGATCACATCGGCTGGAACACGCGCCTTGAGAATGGACGATGGGTGCCGACCTTCCCGAATGCGCGCTATCTCGTCTCGGAAACCGAACTGGCCTATTGGCTGGCGCGAGAGGAAAGCGAAGGCGGCAAGGCAAACCACGGCTCTTTTGCCGACAGCATGTTGCCCATTCTTGAGGCCAAGCTGGCGGATGAGGTTCGCGATGGTTTTGATCTGGGCCACGGCATGACCGTGCGCGGACTTCCCGGCCACACACCGGGCGGCATGGGGCTGGAGCTCAGCCGCGCGGGCCAGCCCAGCGTCTGCCTGTGCGGAGATGCCATTCATACCGTCGCACAGGCGTTTCAACCTGACTGGTCAAGCCGGTTCTGCGCTGATCGCGAGCAGAGCACCGCCACCCGGCTGGAGTTGCTCGCCCGCTCCCGCGAAGACGGCCTTGTGATCGTGCCGTCGCACATTCGCGGCCATATCGGCTTTCAGATGCAGGCAAGCGGACCCCACCTGCTCGATGAACTCTGACAAACGAAAGCAGCCCGGAAGACGCATCTTCCGGGCTGCTTAAACACTGCGGCAAAGCCCGATAAACCGGGCTTGCCACGGCATCAGCGCTTAGAAGTCTTCAAGCAGACGGCCAAAGCCTTCAATACGCTCATTGAAGCCGTTGGCGCGCAGGGCGTGCCAGTAGGTTGCCGTGTTGATTGCGATCACCGGCTTGCCCAGCCACTTCTCTGCAACAGCGGCCAGCTTCATGAAGGACAGGTTCGTGCCGACCTGAACGATGGCGTCCACATCGTCGCCGTCCAGTTCCTTCACCACCTCGATCAGGCGCTCTTCCGACTGCTCGGCAATCGAAATCCACGACGGGCATTGCAGCGGCTTGTCACGCACGGTCTCAAAGCCGTGATCCGACAGGAAATTGCGAACTTCAGTGTTCGCTGCCGGATAATAGGGCGAGAAGAACGCAACGCGCTTGATGCCGCCGTAGGCCTTCAAGGCTGCAGCCGTTGCATCCGCACCGGTGGAAACGCCAAGGCCGCTGATCTTTTCAACATTCTCGCGCCACTTTTGGGCACCGGCAGCACCGCCGAAAAAGGTGACGGCAGACATGCCCATGACGAGATAGTTCGGCTGGCAGGTCAGAACGCCCTCGACAGCCGCGGCAGTGTTGTGGCTGATTTCCCAAGCGCCTGCCATAAAGGTCTCGTTGGAGACGGCCTGAGCGTTATCAACGATAATGCGGCTGTAGTGATTGGTCACGCCGTAGGGCCGCAGGTCGTCAAAATCCGGCTGGACCACAGTGTTGGTCGAGGGGCCCAGAACGCCGAACTTCATCCGGTAGCCGCGTGAGTCTGCGCTGCGGCGCACCTGATTATTTGCGTTAGTCACTAGAATTACTCCACATCCTCAAAGCGTTGATCGTTGCCCGCTTCCGGTGCTGCAAAATACAATCCGGGCCTGCTGCACCTCTTCAGGGTGGGCGCTTGAACAAGCCTGCATTCGGCAGCCGGAAAATACTCACACCATATCCATCGGCAGGGCGAATGAAGTCTGGAACTCTGTTCGCCTGCCGAACGGCACCCCATCACCCGGCGATGATCGCTTGATTGCGCCCCCGCCTTCCCGCAACAGTTTTTCCCGGAATTTAATCGCACGAGTAACTGTTGTGGATACGGAAAGCTCCATCCGGGCGATCGCCCGCAGTATTAGCGCTCTGAAAATCATCCATAGCGCCGCCTTTCCAACCCCGCGGAAAGGCTCGAAAAACGCGGACTTTCCCGATCCATCAGCAAGCCGCTGAAGCTTGAAAAACACATCCAGACCCCAGGAGAAATAAAATGGCCATTTGGCTGAAGCGCGGCGCACGCGCAGGCGAACGGGCAGAAACCGACCGCAAGGTGCGCGATACTGTTGAGGCTGTGCTCGCGGACATCGAAGCACGCGGCGACGATGCCGTGCGCGAATTGTCCATCAAGTTCGATGGATGGGATCGTGAAAACTACGCGCTGACCGCACAAGAAAAGCAGGACTGCCTTGATCAGCTCTCGTCGCAGGATCTGAAGGATATCGAGTTCGCACAAACCCAGGTGCGCAACTTTGCCAAGATCCAGCGCGAGTCCATGAAGGATGTCGAGGTGGAAACCCTGCCCGGCGTTATTCTTGGCCATCGCAACATTCCGGTCAACGCTGCCGGCTGCTATGTGCCGGGCGGCAAGTACCCGCTGCTGGCCTCGGCCCACATGTCGGTCATCACCGCCAAGGTTGCGGGCGTTCCGCGCGTCATCACCTGCGCTCCGCCGTTCCAGGGCCGCCCCGCCCCCGCAATCGTTGCGGCGCAGGTCCTGGCAGGCGCTGACGAGATTTATGTTCTGGGCGGCATTCAGGCCATCGGCGCAATGGCCATCGGCACGCAGAGCATCAACCCGGTCGATATTCTGGTAGGTCCGGGCAATGCGTTCGTTGCCGAGGCCAAGCGCCAGCTGTTCGGTCGCGTCGGCATCGACCTGTTTGCAGGCCCCACCGAAACGCTGGTCATCGCCGACGAAAGCGTTGATGGCGAGCTGTGCGCAACCGATCTTCTGGGCCAGGCCGAGCACGGACCGGACAGCCCTGCCGTTCTGCTGACCACCTCTGAGAAGCTGGCGCGGGAGACGATGCAGGAAGTTGACCGCCTGCTCCAGATCCTGCCGACCGCCGCCCACGCCGGTGCGGCATGGCGCGACTATGGCGAAGTCATTCTCGCCGAGAAC
The DNA here is from genome assembly GCA_023427285.1 of Pseudomonadota bacterium. Taxonomy (GTDB): domain Bacteria; phylum Pseudomonadota; class Alphaproteobacteria; order Sphingomonadales; family Sphingomonadaceae; genus Pedomonas. The sequence goes on along the minus strand of JAEZBH010000489.1, from coordinate 2,992 downwards.
GATGAGGAAATGGTCCGCATCGCCGATGAAATCGCCTCCGAGCACGTGCAGGTGATGACGGCGGACCCGGATTATTTCCTGAAGAACATGACCAACTACGGCGCACTGTTCCTCGGCCCGCGCACGAACGTCAGCTACGGCGACAAGGTCATCGGCACCAACCACACCCTGCCCACCCGCAAATCTGCGCGCTACACGGGCGGCCTGTGGGTCGGCAAGTTCCTCAAGACCTGCACCTATCAGAAGGTTGTGACCGACGAAGCCTCGGCGCTGGTTGGCGAGTACTGCTCGCGCCTGTGCGCGCTCGAAGGCTTTGCCGGACACGGCGAGCAAGCCAACATCCGTGTGCGCCGCTACGGCGGTCGTGACGTGCCCTACGCGGGCAAGGCTGAAGCTGCCGAATAAAATCGGTCCGGCTTTCGGCATGGGACATGGCGGGGCTTCTGCGAGCAGCAGGCCCCGTCATTCCTTTCTGCGGCTGGTGTTGGCACCCACCAGCGCTTGCGTCCGCGAACAGGGCTGAGCCCCTGCATTCTCTCAAGATAAGGTACACTCCCATGAAACGGATGGTGCGCACGGCGCTCTATGTGACCCTGCTGGCGGGTGCGGGCTTTGCCGCAATCAGCGTTGCGACCCTGCCGCGCCCGGAAGCCCATTATGGCGACCCGGAGCGCACGGCAACCGGCACGGGCGGCGTCATCTCCGCATCCATCGAGAATAAAGGCGACTGGCCGAACTTCGGCAGAGATGCGGGCGGCAGCCAGTGGTCTCCGCTTGATACTATCAATACCCGCAATGTTGCCTCCCTGACGCAGGCCTGGCGACACGACGGCAAGGATTTCATCAACGCCAAAGGCTTTGCCGGCACCCGCCTTGAGGCAACGCCTATCATGGTGGACGACACCCTTTACACCTGCACATCGTTCGATCGGGTTCTTGCCCTTGATCCGGCGTCAGGAAAAACACTCTGGACCTTTGACCCGCACGCGCCGCAGGCCGATGGCAAGGCCGTTCTGCCGGGTGAACGCCGCACCCGGCATTGCCGCGGCGTTGCCTTCTGGCGCGACACGCAAGCGTCCGAAGACCGGAAGTGCGCCACCCGAATTTTCCGCTCATCCGGTGATGCAGCCGTCGTTTCCATTGATGCGCGCACTGGCCAGTCTTGCCGCGAATTTGGCGCGGCACAAGGCCATCCCGGCTATGTGACCCATCACGATTTCGAAAACCATGGCGAGGGCATCCGCACCGCATCGTCTCCGCCGCTGGTGATCGGCGACGTTGTGGTTGCCGCTGCAAACGCCATTGACGGCACCATGGACGCCGCAGACGGCATGGTGCGCGGCTTTGATGCCCGCACCGGCGCCCTGCGCTGGGAATTCAACCCTATCCCTGAAGACAAGCGCCGTGTGACCGGGGCGGCAAACGTCTGGACGCTGCTGTCAGGTGACCCTGAGCGCAAGCTCGTGTTTCTGGCAACGACAAGTCCTTCCACCGATTTTTACGGCGGCAAGCGGCAGTTCGACATTCCACTCTCAAACGCCGTCGTTGCGGTTTCAACGGAAACCGGCAAGGTTGTCTGGCATTACCAGATCCTGCGGCATGACCTGTGGGATTACGATTTGCCCGGTCATCCGCTTGCCGTCACCATTCGCAAGGATGGAAAGCTGCGTGACGTGCTCATTCAGCAAACCAAGATGGGCACGGTTTTCGTGCTGGATCGGGACACGGGGGAGCCGGTTTTCCCGGTTGAGGAAAAGGCCGCTCCCGACTCTGACATTGCAGGAGAGCAGGCCGCCCCCTTCCAGCGCACCCCGGTTCTGCCCGAGACCTTCGCCCGAACCCACCTCAGCCGCGATGACCTCTTCGGCCTGACCCCGGTTGACCGCGCATGGTGCCGCGCCCGGTTCGATGAACTGCGCTACGAAGGCGTTTTCACGCCGCCCTCAGAGCAGGGCTCGCTGATCTTCCCGTCGGCCCTTGGCGGCGGCAATTGGGGCGGCGCGGCCTATGATCCGCAGAACAACCTGCTCATCATCAAAGCCGAGAATCTGGCAACCATCGTCACCATCAGACCGGCAGGGTCTGGAGATGGTCCGGCCGAAGCCGATTTCCTGACCCGTCCCCTTAAGGGCACCGGATTTGAAACCTCTGGCGAGCTGTTTCTGTCACCGCTCGGCATTCCCTGCACGCCCCCGCCGTGGGGCACCCTGACCGCCATCGACATGGACAGCGGCAAGCGTGTCTGGGAAGTACCGCTCGGCCAATCGCACCGCTTCGGCATAAACGTGCCGCAATTCCTGAACTGGGGCTCGCCCAACGTTGGCGGTCCCATCGTCACCGGCGGCGGCCTCGTCATCGCAGGCGCCACGCTCGACAAGAAGATCCGCGCCTATGACGTTAAAACCGGGCGCGAGCTGTGGTCATCGCAACTGCCCGTCCCCGGAATGGCGGTGCCAGCCACCTATGCCCACAAGGGGCGGCAGTATGTCGTGATCGCAGCTGGCGGCAATTCTCTGGCAGAGACAGAAATCGCCGACAGCATCATCGCCTTTTCCCTGCCGGAGAAATAGACGCCACGAACCGGACCGGCACCACAGAGCAGTCCATCAGCGCTTCAGGAAGTCCTCGATCACGGCGGCCACCTTTGCGGGCTGCTCTTGCTGGACAAACGATCCCGTGTCGGCAACCGCCACGACACGAACATTAGGCACATGCTTCTGGATGACCGGCGTGTAACGCAGGTATGTGCCCCTATCCGCGCTGATCCAGAGCACGGGCGCCTTGATGCTCGACAGGTACTGCTCGATACCCAGTCGGGCCACACCCCGCTCTGAAGACCGCTTCCACGCTCCTGCCCGTTCGTTTGCTGCCGCCTGATCCTCGCTGATCTTCGGATCAAGCGTGCCGAACATCTTTTGCAGATCAGCGTGGGAGCGCGGCTCGCCCTCGTTCGTTGCCGCACGCTGGGAATCCTGTGCGCGCAGCGCCTCCC
>JAEZBH010000447.1 GCA_023427285.1 Pseudomonadota bacterium | reverse complement strand
ACCTTGGCCACCACGTCGAGGAAGCCGAGCCGAAGCTGGATATGGACGCAATCGGGCAGGGGCGGTTCACCATCACTGCCGCCTCGGTTGCCGCAACGATTCAGGAGCGGCAGGCCGCAACCGGCATCCCGCCGGGGCCGGATGTGCTGGAGACGGTAACGCTGGCTTACTACCAGATCGGCCTGAAATCGACTGGCGCAGATTATGCCAGGGGCAACGATGCCTTGCAGAAGGGCGCTCTGGCCGTCTCGCAGTTTCTGGATACATATGACCTGTGGATGATGCCGACTTTGGCCGCGCCGCCGCTGGAAATTGGCCGCCTCAGTCTCTCCAATACGGATGTGGAGGCCTATTATCACACGGTCGGCACGTTCGCGTCGTTCACGGGCCTGTTCAATGCAACGGGCCAGCCCGCCATGTCGGTTCCGCTCGGCATGTCAAAGGGCGGGTTGCCGATCGGCGTGCAGTTCGTCGCGCGCTACGGCGATGAGGCGACCCTGTTCCGCATGGCGGCCCAGCTTGAGCGCGCCGCGCCATGGGCAAGGCGGCGTCCGCCCATCAACTTACCAGCGAAATAAACCAGATCCTTTGGCAAAAGCCGGATCACGGGGGGAGGAAATTGGATGCGTGGATTAAATAATAAAGTCGGTATTGTGGCCGGGGGCGGGCGCGGTATCGGCGCGGCCACGGTGCGCCGTCTGGCAGAGGAAGGCGCTGCGGTTGTTGTTGGCGACATTCGTATTGCCGAGGCGGCGGCGCTGGCAGCCGAGATCAACAGCAACGGCGGCCGGGCGCTGGCGGTTGAGCTGGATATCACCAGCGAGGCATCTGTTGCGGAACTGGTGGAAAAGGCCGTCTCGACCTACGGCGGCCTTGATTTCTTTCATGCCAACGCCGCCGGCGGCACCCAGGGGGATATCGATGCCCTGAACTGCTCGCTTGAGGTGTTCGATCAGTCCATCAACATCAACCTGCGCAGTCACTTCATCTGCACCCAGAAGGCTTTGCCCGCGCTGCTTGAGCGGGGCGGCGGGGCCATGATCTACACCAGCTCCGGCGCAGCATACGGCGGCGCACCCTGGCAGGTGGCCTATCCGGTCGCCAAGAACGGTCTGCATGCGCTGATGCGCCATGTGGCGGCGCGCTGGGGCAAGGAAGGCATTCGCGCCAACGTGGTTGCGCCCGGCGTTGTTCTGACGGAGGCGGTGCGCGAGCACCTGACGCCGGAATATATTGAAGAGGCCCTGAAGCGTGTGCCGAGCAAGCGCCTTGGGGAGCCGCATGACATCGCCGGTATGGTCGCCTTCCTGGCGTCGGACGATGGCGAATGGATCAATGGCCAAGTCTACAGCGTGAACGGCGGCGCGGCCATGCGTGACTGATTGCGGACTAGCAGCAAGCCGGGGCGGCATCATCGCCCCGGCTTGCTGCGCTTTGCCTGCGGGTCAGGGCATCAGCGCGCCGCCGTTGATGTTCACGACCTGTCCGTTGATCCATTGCCCGTCTTCCGACAAAAGCATGGCAACGACCCCGGCAATATCCTCTGATTTTCCAAGGCGGCGGCTCGGGGTGCCGCTGAGGCACTCCTTGATGAACGCTGGCGGCACCTGCCCGCCCGCTTCCATTTCTGCGGTAATGACGAAGCCCGGAGCCACGCAGTTGGCCGTGATGCCCTCCCGGCCCCAGCGGGATGCAACATGGCGCATCAGCGCGTTCACGCCGCTTTTGGAGGCAGCGTAAGACGGGCGGGTTGCGTCTCCGGCATCTGCCGCGCCGGAACTGGTGTAAACGATAGCGCCTTGTCCCCGCGCCAGCAGGTGCGGCAGGACTGCGCGCGTACACAGCAGGTGCCCGCGCAAATTGACGTCGATGGTTCTGTCGAAAACGTCCAGATCAACCGTCAGCGCGTCGCTGTCCTGAAAAATGACGCGCAGATCGGCGGCATTGATATGCGCGCCATCCAGACCGCCCAATCGTTCCGCAGCTGTGTTGATGGCCGCATTCACCGTTGCTTCGTCTGTAATGTCAATGAAGACGGCAAAGGCATCGCCGCCGGCTTGCGTGATGTCCTGCGCTACGGCTTGGGCTGCTGCAAAATTGATGTCGGCCGCGCAAACCCGGGCTCCTTCTAAGGCCAGACGGCGCACGGTGGCCGCGCCGATGCCGGTGCCTGAGCCGATGACGATAATCGCCTTGTCTTTCAGCCGTTGCTGCATGGAATTCCGAGTCCCCGATCGTTGCATTTTAGAAATTATTCTTGTGAGCCTTGTTGATATGGCTGTGGTGCCTTCAGCTGCAATCGGCAATTGAAAACACTCGGCAAATGCGGGGGGTTTGGCGCGTCTGGCAGAGGCCGTTGCACATTCCCCTTGCATTGATTTTCGATAAAGTTTATCCAATTAATTAAATACAAAAACACCGCATGGGACACACCTGGCGGCAACGCATCAAAAATGGGGAGATATATGGCTGATATCCTGCTCAAAGGCGGTACGGTGGTCGATGGCACCGGTGCAGCGCCGCGCAAGGCCGACGTGCGAATCAAGGGCGACGTCATTGCCGAGATCGGCGACAACCTGGAGCCGCGCGGGGAGCGCGTGTTCGAAGTGGACGGCTGCTTCGTTTCTCCGGGCTTCATTGAAAGCCACACCCATTTCGACGCCACCATGTGGTGGCAGCCTGATCTTGACCCGATGCCGGGTTACGGCGTGACCACCATCATCATGGGCAACTGCGGCTTCTCTGCAGCGCCGGTCCATGAGGACCCGGAAGTCCGCCAGGAAATGATCAATATTTTCTCCTTCTTCGAGGACATTCCGGACGGCCCGTTCGTGAAGAACCTGCCGTGGGACTGGCGCTCGTGGTCGGAATACAAGAAGTCGATGACCCAGCGCGTTCGCGTGCCTGCCAACTACGGCGCGTTCGTCGGCCACATCGCCATTCGTCTGGCCGTGATGGGCATGGACGCCTGGGAGCGCAAGGCAACTCCGGAAGAAATCGCGCAGATGGCCCGCCATCTGGAAGATGCGCTGGACGCTGGCGCGCTTGGCCTGTCGAGCAACCTGCTCGACCATGACGGCCGCGACCGTCCGGTGCCGTCGCAGGTGGCAGGCGACGAGGAGTTCGAAGCGCTCATGGCGGTGCTTGAGCGTTACCCCGGCACGACCATGCAGATTATCGTTGATACCTTCATGCGGATGACCGGACCGGCCAGCATCGAGCGCATGATGCGCCTTGCCAAGGGCAAGAAGGTTCGCATCCAGATTGCCGGTGCGATCCCGACGCTGGAGTTCCAGAAGCCGGCCCTTGAGAAGATGGCCCCGCTGATGGAGAAGGCGAAGGCCGAAGGCTACGACTTCTGGCCGGGTTATGCTCACGTCTCGCCGACCAACACGCTGTCGCTGACCCGTTCGCTGATCTTTGCCCAGTCCAACGACTACGTGTGGCACGAAGTCGTGCTGGCGGAGACGGAAGAAGAAAAGCTGCGCCTGCTGAACGATCCGGACTGGCGCGCCCGAGCACGCGAAAGCTGGGACACCAAGGCATGGCCGCACGCGCCGATGTCCAACCCGCACCGTCTGCACCTGCGCAATTCGGACAACGGCTTCGGCCCGATCAACGTGACGCTGAAGGAATATGCCGACAGCCGGGGCCTGCACCCGTCTGACGCAATGGCGGAATGGATCATCGCCAACGGCGTGCGCTCCACGGTCCACATGGCACCGTTCCCGCGCAATGAAGAGCTGACCCTTGAGCTGCTGAAAGATCCGCAGACCGTCGGCAACATCAACGACGCCCCGCCCCACGGCCAGATGTTCTGCGGCGGCGGCGAGAACATCCTGCTGCTGACCAAATATGCCAAGGAAGGCCTGCTGCCGCTGGAGCAGTCGGTTCACGTCATGACCGGCAAGCTGGCCAATTTCTTCGGCCTGCACGATCGCGGCGAGCTGAAGGTCGGCAAGCGCGCTGACATTGCCGTGTTCGACCTTGATGAGGTTCAGCATCGCGAAGAGTTCAAGCGCTTCGATGTGCCGGATGGAAACTACGGCGTCACCTGGCGTTATACCCGCGATGCGGCGCCGATGCGCCTGACGATCGTCAACGGTATGCCGACCTTCATGGACGGACGCTTCACGGGTGCCATGCCGGGCGAGTTCATCAGCCCAGCAGCTGAGCGCTTGCGGCAGGCAGCGGAATAGGAAAGGGTGGGCCTGCGGCTTGGAATACGAGCCGCAGGCTTTTTTTGATGCAGGTGCAAGCCAAACATGGCGCGTCTGGTATGGGGAGAAAAGGGATGACCGGGACGGGTGACGCAATCAGCAAGGCTGATTACGAATATTTCAACGGATCGATCAAAAAGCACGAAACCCAGAGTTCCGTGCTTATCAGCAATTCCAAGTACCTGAACCATTCGGGTTTGCGGGCTCTGGTTGCGCAGGAATATTTGCGCCGGAACGGCGCGGATATGCCCAACACCGCCTTCATTCCTGAAGTTGCAAAAATCCTGCACGAACTGGAAGACCTGCCGACGATCTTCCGCCTGTTCGAGGAGGAGAAGGCGCGCAAGCCTGAGTTCAAGCGCTGGCTTGACGAGAAGAAGCTGTCCAACTTCACCGCAGATGACGTGAAGCA
>JAEZBH010000427.1 GCA_023427285.1 Pseudomonadota bacterium | reverse complement strand
CGCCAGACTTAGATGGCGCCGTTCACGTTGGCAACATCTACCTTCACGCCCGGACCCATGGTGGAGGTCAGAGCGATCTTGGTCAGATACTTGCCCTTTGCGCCCGACGGCTTTGCCTTGACGATTGCGTCGAGGAAAGCGTCGAAGTTGGCGCGCAGATCTTCAGCCGAGAACGAAGCCTTGCCGAGACGAGCGTGGACGATACCGGCCTTCTCGATGCGGAACTCGACCTGACCGCCCTTGGCAGCCTTGACGGCGTCAGCGACGTTCGGGGTCACGGTGCCCAGCTTCGGATTCGGCATCATGCCCTTCGGACCGAGGATCTTGGCAACGCGGCCGATCAGACCCATCATGTCCGGGGTGGCAATGCAGCGGTCGAAGTTGATGTTGCCCTTGGAAACCTGATCGATCAGGTCCTCAGCGCCAACAACGTCTGCACCGGCAGCCAGAGCTTCCTCAGCCTTGCCTTCCTTGGCGAACACGGCGACGCGAACGGTCTTGCCGGTGCCCTTGGGCAGGGTGGTGACGCCGCGGACCATCTGGTCAGCGTGACGCGGGTCGACGTTCAGGTTGATCGCGACCTCGATGGTCTCGTCGAACTTCGACACGGCGTTCTGCTTCACCAGGCCGATGGCTTCATCGACGGTGTAGAACTTCTGACGGTCAACCGTCGGGGCGAGCTTCTGCATGCGCTTGGTCAGCTTAGCCATGGATTAGCCCTCCACAACCTGAAGACCCATGGAACGGGCCGTGCCTTCGATCGACCGCATAGCAGCCTCGATATCCGTGGTGTTCAGATCCGGCAGCTTGGTCTCGGCGACCTTGCGCACGTCTTCACGGGTTACCTTGCCCACGAAAGCGCCCTTGCCCGGAGTGGCATGGCCCTTGGCGACCTTGGCAGCCTTTGCCAGCAGATAGTCTGCCGGGGGAGTCTTCATCACGAAGGAGAAGGAGCGGTCGCCGTACACGGTGATAACCACCGGAATCGGGGTGCCCTTTTCCATTTCCTGCGTCTTGGCGTTGAACGCCTTGCAGAATTCCATGATGTTCACGCCGCGCTGACCCAGAGCCGGGCCGATCGGCGGGCTCGGATTGGCGGCACCAGCTGCAAGCTGCAGCTTGATATAGCCGGTAATTTTCTTGGCCATTGATCCAACCTTCCATTGCACCCGGCAGAATACCCCGCCGGTGGCTGCGGTTGTCGTGGTTATCGACAGATGGCACTGCCTCCCACGCTGCGATCTTCGGCCAACCGCGCCCGAAGAAGGCCCTGCCCCAATGCCGCCTCAGGTTGCCCCGAGGCAGATATCCGAAACCAGGGCAGGCCGGTTTCGGCTGAAAACCTGCGCCCTTACTTGACGCGCTCGACCTGTTCGAAGTCCAGCTCGACGGGCGTGGCGCGACCGAAGATCGACACCGACACCTTCACGCGGGCACGATCGTAATCGATCTCTTCGACCAGACCGTTGAAGGAAGCGAACGGACCATCCAGCACACGAACCGAATCGCCGATCTCGAACTCGGCGCGCGCCTTCACCTTCGGTGCGGCAGCTTCGCTCTGCATGTTCAGGATGCGGCCGGCCTCGGCCTCGGTGATCGGCTGGGGCTTGCCCTGCGCACCAAGGAAGCCGGTCACCTTCGCCGTGTTGCGAACCAGGTGATAGACCTCGTCGTTCATGTGCATCTTGGCGAGCACATAGCCGGGGAAGGAGGTGCGCTCAACGACGACCTTCTTGTTCCGGCGGACCTCGGTCACCTTCTCGGTCGGAACTTCGACCTCCGGAATGAAGTCAGTCAGGCCAAGGCGCTCGGCCTCCGCCTTGATCTGATCGCGAACCTTGTTCTCGAAGCCCGAGTAGGCGTGAATGATGTACCAGCGCGCTGTCATTTCGACCCTTGGTCTTCTTTGCCCTGACGTCGTTTCAAACCAGACCCGGCCTTATTGGCCAAGGCTCAGCAAAAGCTGAACGATGGAGGCAAGAACCCAGTCAACGCCCAGGAAAAAGACGGAAAGAAGAGCCGTCAGGATAAAGACCATGACGGTTGTAATCATCGTCTCCCGCCGCGTCGGCCAGCTGACCTTGCGCGTTTCCTGGCGAACCTGCCGGACGAATTCGCCTGGGCTGGTCTTCGCCATCGTTGCTTTCTCCGTTCGCTCTGCATCCGAATCGGCTTGCGCAGATCCGGACAAAACAAAACAGCCCAACAGCCCACCTCTTTGGTGGCGGTCAGACCGTTTTCAGCTTCCACCTCTCTGATGCCGTCATAACCAAAGCCTGTGAAGTAGTGGCAGGAGTGGAGGGACTCGAACCCACGGCCCTCGGTTTTGGAGACCGATGCTCTACCAACTGAGCTACACTCCTATCCCCACAGGCTCTGTGCCTTAGAAGCATCAGAGGGGGGTGCTATAGAATTGCTGCGCCAACCTGGCAAGCGAAATCTCTCTTGCCAATCATAACCAATGTGGCCATGCCGGTTTCACTGTAATGTTGCGTTCCCGGCTCAGCTCTCTAAAGCCGCAGTTTCATAAATCGTTCAGACGACAGACCTGCCTTGTGCGTGTGCGCACGGCTTGGGGCTGTAACATTACAAGCTTGGTGCCACCGACTATGCGCTTACGGAAATCCTCCCTCGGGCTCGCCGCACTGATCATCGTCTTTGGCCTGCTGGGCCTCTACAATTACGTGATCCAGCCCATGCTGCTGAAGAAATTCATTCTCGGCGCAGAGCCCGCACCCGTGGCCGTATCGGCAGAGGCGGCCCAATTACAGACCCGGAGCGACAGCCTGACGGCCATTGGCACGATTCAGGCGATCAACGGCGTTGAGGTTGCCGCCGAACTGGACGGCGTGGTGCGCGAGATTTTGTTTGATTCCGGCCAGATGGTGAAGAAAGGCCAGGCTCTGGTGCGCCTGGACACCGAGACCGAAGCGGCGGACGTGGCGCTGTATGAAGCCGCGCTTGCCAATGCGCGCAAGGATTACGAGCGCACGGCCAAGCTGGTGGAAACGCAGTATGCCTCCCGCGCCGCGCTCGACCGGGCCGTTGCCGCCCGCGATCAGGCCAGCGCCCAGCTGGCCCGCGCCCGCGCCAGCCTTGAGAAGAAGACCATCCGCGCTCCGTTCTCGGGCCGCATCGGCATTCGCCAGATCAATCTGGGTCAGTTCCTGTCTCGGGGAGACCCGGTGGTCACCCTTCAGGCCGTCAACCCCATCTACGCCACGTTCCCGGTGCCGGAGCAGGCCCTGCCCCGCATCCAGACCGGACAGAGCGTAAGCATTGGCGTCGATTCGGCTCCGGGCACGCGGTTTGAAGGCAAGATCACGTCAATCGATGCGAAGGTCGATCAGAACACCCGGAACGTGACCGTTCAGGCGACCCTGCCCAATCCTGACGGCCTGCTGACGCCGGGCGCGTTTGCAAACGTGACCGTTGAGGGGCGCACCTCCATGGAGGTGGTCTCCATTCCGGCAACCGCGATCAGTTATTCGCTTTACGGCGATTCGATCTATGTCCTGAAGCCCGCCCCCAAGACAGGACAGGGCGCGTCTGAGGCCAAGGCCAGCACGGGCGCGAACGCTCAGGACCAAACCGTTTACATTGCCGAACGGCGCGCGGTGAAAACCGGCGAAATCCAGAACGGCCGCACGGCGATTCTGGACGGCCTCAAGACCGGCGAGATGGTGGTGATTGCCGGGCAGTTGAAGCTGCGCGAGGGCACCAAGGCAGTGGTGGACAACTCCATCCCGCTGGACGCTGCCAGCACGCCGCTGCCGCGTCACTGAGCAAGGGCGGCGGGCTACAGACCTGCCGCCTTTTCGCTCCTATCGCATTCAGGGTCCTTAATCGCGGACCACGAAAGACACGATCAGCGCACTGCGCGAGTGTAACTGGAGGTTGGTGTGACGTTCACCGACATTTTCATCAAGCGGCCCGTTCTGGCGATGGTCGTCAGCCTCCTGATCCTGCTTCTGGGGCTTCAGGCGCTGACATCCCTCAGCGTGCGCGAGTTCCCTTTCATCGAGAATTCGCAGATCAGCATCCGCACCAGCTACCCCGGCGCGAGCCCGGATGTGGTGCGCAGCTTCATCACCACCAAGATCCAGCAGGCCGTCTCCGGCACGGAAGGCGTCGACACCATTTCCTCGACCAGCACGCAAGGGTCGAGCGAGGTCATGCTCCAGCTGCATCTGGGGGCCGATGCGGACCGCGCGCTGTCTGACGCCATCACCAAGGTCAATCGCATTCGCGCCGAGCTGCCGCGCGAAGCCTTCGACCCGGTGGTGACGCGCGAATCAAGCGCGGGCTTTGCCTCGCTCTACGTGTCCTTCTACAGCGATACCGTGAACCGCTCGCAGATCACCGATTATCTGGTGCGCGTGGTGCAGCCTGCCCTGCAAACCGTGGACGGCGTGGCGCAGGCGGACATTCTGGGCGCGCAGACCTTCGCCATGCGCGTGTGGCTGAAGCCGGATCGCATGGCGGCGCTGGGCGTCACCGCGACCGACGTGCGCACGGCCCTGCAAAACAACAACTTCACCGCCGCTCCGGGCGAGCTGCGCGAGCTTTACGTGAAGGCGACCGTTGACGCCAAAACCGACCTCTCCAGCGAGGAAGAATTCCGCAACCTGACCGTGGCGAGCAGGCAGGGCACGCTCGTGCGCCTGTCTGACGTTGCCGATCTGGAACTGGGTGCGGAAAGCTACGACTACACCACCTACGCATCGGGGCAGAAGGCGCTCTACATCGCCGTATCCGTGGCGCCAGCGGCCAATCCGCTGACCGTCATTCCGATGGTGCGCGACAAGCTCGATGAACTGCGCCCTGACCTGCCGCCCGGCATCACTATGGTGGTGGACTACGACACAACCGAGTACATCTCCGAATCGATCGATGAGGTCATCAAGACGGTGATCGAGGCCTCGCTCATCGTGATCGTGGTCGTGTTCCTGTTCCTCGGCAACG
>JAEZBH010000404.1 GCA_023427285.1 Pseudomonadota bacterium | reverse complement strand
CCCTCGCATCTTCCCGAAAAACTGAAAACAATCCGTTCTAAACCATTCACCCTTTGCTCCTCTGGCGCTCGGCGCGGCCAAGTCCTATCTGGGAAGCACGACCCCCCGGCGCGCCGGGCCGTTTTTGCTTGTGTGAAGGACACCGCCCCTCATGAATGCTCCCGCGCCAGCGCCTGCACCCACTACAGCGCCCGGCACAGCTCCCGGCACTACAACGCCCCGTGCGAAATCCGCCTGGTCCATCATCCGCCGCTTCGCGCCCTATCTCTGGCCCAAGCACGAGCGGGGGCTGAAGATCCGCATCATCCTTGCCGCCATCCTGATGGTGCTGGCCAAGGCGACCGTCCTCATAGTGCCGTTCTTCTTCAGCTGGGCAACCGATGCCCTCACCCGGCCGGGCGGTCCGGCCGTTGCGCTGGCCGTTGGCCTGATCGGCGGCTATGCGGGCGTGCGCTTCGCCTCCAGCGTGTTTCAGTACACCCGCGATGCGGTTTATGTGCGCGTGGGCCAGCGGGCGATCCGGGGACTGGCGCTGGATGTGTTCCGCCACCTGCACGCGCTCTCCTTGCGCTTCCATCTGGAGCGGCGCACCGGCGGGCTTTCCAAAGCCATTGAGCGCGGCACCAAGAGCATCGACGAGATGCTCTACTTCCTCGTGTTCAACATCGGCCCCACCATTCTCGAACTGTTGGCGGTGTGCGTCATTTTCGGCGTGAAATTCGGCTGGGAAGTGGTGGCCATCACCGCAGGCTCCATCGGCGCGTACATTGCGTTCACCGCTTTTGTTACGGAATGGCGGGCAAAGCTGCGCCGCGAAATGGTGGACCGCGACACCAAGGCCAATGCGCGGGCCATCGACAGCCTGCTGAATTTCGAGACGGTGAAATACTTCAACAACGAGGAGCACGAGTTCCGCCAGTACGACGGGGCGCTGCGCCGCTATGAGGACGCCGCCACCAAGTCAGACTCGTCCCTCGCCTTCCTCAACATCGGCCAGGGTTTCCTGACCTCGCTCTGCCTGTTCGGCTGCATGGCGCTGGTGGCAGTGCGCATGGGCAACGGCACGGCCACCATCGGCGACGTGGTGCTGGTCAATACCATGCTGCTTCAGGTGTTCCGCCCGCTCGACATTCTGGGGTGGATCTACCGCGAGATCAAACAGGGCCTCGTCGACATGGAGTTCATGTTCGGCCTGCTCGACCAGCCGCAGGAAGTAACCGACAAGCCGGGCGCAAAAGACATCGCCATCCATGGCGCGCACATCCGCTTCGAGGACGTGGTGTTCAGCTACGAGCCGCGCCGCACCATTTTGCACGGCGTCTCGTTCGATGTGCCGGCGGGCCATACGCTGGCCATCGTCGGCCCCTCGGGCGCGGGCAAGTCCACCATCTCGCGCATTCTGTTCCGCTTCTATGACATCACCTCGGGCCGCGTGACGGTGGACGGACAGGACATTCGTGACGTCACGCAAAAGAGCCTGCGGCGTGCCATCGGCATCGTTCCGCAGGACACGGTGCTGTTCAACGACACCATCCGTTACAACATCGCCTATGGCCGCCCCGGCGCAACGACCGAAGAGGTGGAAGACGCCGCCCGCCGCGCGCAAATTCACGACTTCATCCAGAGCCTGCCGGACGGCTACGACACGATTGTGGGCGAGCGCGGCCTGAAGCTCTCGGGCGGCGAGAAGCAGCGCGTGGCCATTGCCCGCACGCTCCTGAAAAATCCGCCGATCCTCATTCTGGACGAAGCCACCTCCGCGCTCGACACCCGCACCGAACGCGACATTCAGGCGGCGCTGGACGCAGCCGCGGCCAACCGCACCACGCTCATCATCGCGCACCGGCTTTCGACCGTGGTTAATGCAGACCAGATCATCGTGCTGGAGCAGGGCCGGATCATCGAGCGCGGCACCCATGCGGAACTTCTGGCGCGTCAGGGCCGCTATGCCGCCATGTGGACCGCCCAGCAGCAGGAAGTGCTCAGCGCTTCCGCCACCAAGGCCGCAGAAGAAGGAGAAGCGGCAACGAGCGAGACCGATCGCGCCGAACCCGCGCCTCAGCCTGCCGGGTAATGGGGGCCAAATAACAGAGGCCAAATAACAGGGGCCAGATAACAGTGTAGGCGGGACAGGCGGCGGGAACTCGCCTGTCCCCCTCCCGTTGGTTCTTTTGAGGGGCTCTTGACCGGCACGCCCTGAGGCGCCCGAGCTTCCTCACGCTCAGAGCGACTTTCGAGGTTACGAAAGCGCGGCGAGCCAAAGACCTAGAACGGGAGAAAACAACATGAGCGAAAATGCTCGCGGCAAGGGTCGCAAACCCGCGCTTGGAGACATGAGCGCGCGCCAGATCCCGAGCCTTGTTCAGCCCTCCGGCGTTAGCATCGATGAACTGACCGATCAGGAAGAAGTGCGCACCGGATCGCTGGCCGGGATGCCCCAGATGGGACGGGGCACCGTGGATATGGACAAAGAAACGCCCCCTCCGCAGCGCCGCCGTCAACGGGCCTGACGCGCCCGCACACGCAAGGGGGGATTACCCCCCTTGCCCGGAACCGGGGAACAGCCGGGCCGTAATTTCCGCCACATGACGCCCCTGAAAGCGCGCCCCGTCCAGTTCATTCTCGCTTGGCTGACGCTTGCCGTCCCCTCCCGCAATCGTGGAGGCACCATAAGGCGAGCAGCCGGTGATCTCATCCATCCGCGTCTGTCCCGCAAAAGAATAGGGCAGCCCCACGATGATAAACCCCAGATGCAGGAGGGTGGTGTGCATGGAGAGGATCGTACTCTCCTGTCCGCCGTGCTGCGTGGCCGTTGATGTGAACACGCTGCCCACCTTCCCTATCAAGGCGCCGCTTGCCCACAGGCTTCCGGTCTGATCGATGAAGTTGCGCATCTGGCTTGCGGCCACGCCATAACGGGTCGGCGCTCCGAAAATCACCGCATCGTAATCGGCCAACTCCTTCGGCTCGGCAATTGGAGCTTCCTGCTCCAGCTTCATGCCGGCCTTGCGCGCCACGTCCTCCGGCACCAGTTCGGGCACCCGCTTGACCGTTGCCTCCGAACCGGCCTCCCTGACGCCCTCGGCAACGGCATAGGCCATTTTTTCAATGTGCCCGTAACTGCTGTAATAAAGGACAAGAATTTTGGCCATTGAGACGGTCTCCCTGACGAGATGAAAATCGGTGCGAAAAATAAGGACTTGGGAAATCTGATTGAAAAAATCGGCGGCGCTGCCGGGGAAGAACAATTCACCCGCGCTTTTGTTCGACGCCGTTTGGAACTCATTTGAGCAGATCAATACCGACGAGTTACGGAACCACATCAACCATTCCATCGTTGCCTTGTAAC
>JAEZBH010000393.1 GCA_023427285.1 Pseudomonadota bacterium | reverse complement strand
GCTTTAGAGCGGTTTGCAACCAGCTTGCAGCAGGTCACCCGCTCTAACTGCTTTGTTGGTCGCGCTTTCTTAACCGCAAAACATGCGTTTTGCTCGAAAGTCGCTCTATTGGAACGCACCCGTCATCACACGCACGGCCCGATAAAACGAACAGGGGGTGCAGGGGGAACGAGTTCCCCCTGCTATTAAAAAACGCCTTACTTGACTTCGATCACGCCGCAGACGAGGCGGTCGCCTGCATTGCCTGCCGGGTCGGACTTGTAGTCGTCCGGCTTGGCGTGGAACACCAGCGCCGCGCCGTCTGCATCGAGGATGGCCGGGCCTTCGCTGGCAGAGAGACGCACGGACGACACGGTGCGCTCGAAGGCGGTTTCCTCGCCCTCTGCCGCAATGTTCAGGTTCTCCATGTCGCCCACGTGCGCGCCTTGCGGGTTCTCATGGCCGTGGGCCTTGTTGTGCGGGTTGTAGTGGCCGCCTGCCGAGGTGAACGGCGCTTCGCACTTGCCGACCTGGTGGATGTGGAAGGCGTGCGGGCCAGCCGACAGGCCCTTCACCGTGCCTTTCACCACCACGTCATTGCCCATCTGGGTCAGGGTGGCGGAGCCCACCTCCGCGCCGCTCTGGTCGCGCAGCACAGCCGAGGCGCTCTCGCCCTTGGCGCTGCTGGCAGACACGCAGGCGGACAGGCTGACAACCGTCGTCAGGGCAAATACGGCAGCAGACAGAACGGATGAATGACGCATGTTGGGCTCCCTTTGCAGTTCCGCAGGAACAACGTTCCAGTCTTGAAATTGTTCTCTCTGCATAGTTCAACCGCCAGCCTATTGCCACAGCGCAGACCGCAGGGGCATAACCGGCCCGGTTTTCCGGCAGCAAGACAGGTGAGTCATGCAGGTAAAGAGCTTCGATGGCGTTGAACTGGCCGTCCGCATTCTGGGCGAGGGCCGCCCGGTGGTGCTGGTGCATGGCTTCCTGTCCAATGGCCGGATGAACTGGGAAGATTACGGCACCGCGCAAGCGCTGGTGGACCGTGGCTTTCAGGTGATCCTGCCGGACCTGCGCGCCCACGGCGACTCCGACGTGCCGACCGATCCCGCAGCCTATCCGGCTGACGTGCTGGCGCGCGATCTGGCGGAGATCGTCAACCACCTCGGCCTCACCGACTACGACCTTGTGGGCTATTCGCTGGGCAGCCGCACGGTCACGCGGGCCGTTGTTGCGCACGGCCTTGCGCCCCGGCGCATCGTGCTGGGCGGCATGGGCGCGCCCGGCATCATGAACGCCATGCCCCGCGTCAACTGGTTCATCGAGACCATCCGCAACCGCGAGACCGCCAAGCCGCTCACGCCAGAGGGGCGCGTGGCCCGCTTCCTCAAGTCCACCGGCACCAACCCGGAAGCCGCGGCCCTTGTTCTCGCCAGCCATGTGGACACGCCGGCTGAGGTGCTGGCCCAAATCACCCAGCCGGTGCTGATCGTTGCAGGCGCGAAGGATGACGACAACGGCTCGGCCGCCGATCTTGCCGCCGCCATTCCGGGCGCTCGCTATGCCGAGGTGCCGGGCGACCACATGAGCTGCATCACCATGCCGGAGTTCCGGCAGGTCATTGCGGACTTCCTGTCCGAATAAGCCCGCCCCTGCACTCCACAAGGGGGGCGCACGCCGCCTTCTGCTTTTCTCGGGCGTTATCTCCAGCGGACTCCTACCCCGCCGCATGGAGGATAACGATGACCTATTGCGTAGGGCTGTTTCTTCGGGAAGGGCTGGTGCTGGTCTCCGACACCCGCACCAGCGCAGGCGTTGACAACATCGCCGTTTACAACAAGATGCACGTCTTCGAGCGGCCGGGCGAGCGGGTCATCGTCGCCATGACCTCGGGCAATCTGGCGGTTACCCAGCACGTCATGAGCCTGATCGAGGACGGCATCGAAGATCCGGAAACCCACCGGACAGAGACCATCTACACCGTGACCTCCATCCTGAAGGCCGCCCAGCTCATCGGCGCAGCCATTCGCCGGGTTCACGAGTACGACGGCGAGGCCCTGCGCGAGCAGCATGTGAACTTCGACATCTCCGTCATTCTTGCCGGACAGGTGCAAGGCGGGCCGATGAAGCTCATTCAGGTCTATTCGGCGGGCAATTTCATTCAAGCGACCGCCGATACCCCCTTCATGCAGATTGGCGAGACCAAATACGGCAAGCCCATTCTCGACCGCTCCGCCACCTTCGAGACCACGCTGAACGACGGCATCAAGCTGTGCCTGATCTCCATGGATGCCACGGTTCGCTCCAACCTCACGGTCGGCATGCCCATCGACATTCTTGTGTACCGGCGCGACACCCTGCAGGTGAACTACCGCCAGCGCCTGCGCGACAGGGATCCCTACTACAGCATGCTGCGCGAGCGCTGGGGCGAAGCCCTGCGCGCGGCATACCGCGCCATCCCCTCCCCGGACTGGCCGGTTCACACCGCCACCACCATGCGCCGCCGCTGGGATGACCCGCCGCTCTCGCCGGTGGAAATTACCGCCATGCGCCGCCAGCCGGCCTCATCGCAAAGCCGCCGGGCGGGCGAGGCGCCCGACTCGCCGGGCATTGAGCGACGCGGGCAGGCTCCCTTACCCGCCGGATCGGAAGATCGGGCACCCGATCCATCGCTTGGCGCGGGGGCGGAAGGCGACAACGCCGTGATCGCCGCGCGGGCCGCAGCAGCCGGGCGGGCCGCAGCCCAGCCGGAGCCCAACCAGTCAGCAGGAAACGGCCAGGCCGCAACGGCCCAGGGCTATACCGGGCCGGAGCGCCGCAGCCGGCCAAACCGGCAATCAGGCCAGGAAACCGGACCAAGCTCCGACAAGCGAGATGAAGTCTCGCGGCCCCCGCCGAAGGGGGAGCCGACCTCAAGCTAGATCAGCCCAGATTAG
>JAEZBH010000363.1 GCA_023427285.1 Pseudomonadota bacterium | reverse complement strand
AGCGATCGGTCATCACGTCTGCGCTGACGCGCACATAGACGATGAAGCGCCCATCCGGAGAAATCTGCGGGTCCTCCGCATATTCCAGATCAAACAGGTCGCGCGGTGCATATGGCGCAGGCGAGGCTGCCGCCTGAGCGGCCTGTGCCGGGGCAAACACTGAAGCAACTGACGCAGACAGGAAAAATGCGGCCAATGCCGCGCGCATGACTGTCATGGTTCCCCCCCTTGGGAAATGATGCTGAACAGCATCATATCGGCCAGACGAAGCGCGGCAATAAAATTACAAAGGGTATATTTTGGTCGGCGGGGGGCTTTTCCTTGCAGGGGTTTGTTCCCTGCAATCCAGCCCTTTGTGCGTCTCCCCGCACGATGAGGGAACAAGTTCCCCCTGCTTGTCTTTGGTTTGTGCGCCTCCGCGCACGATGAGGGAACGAGTTCCCCCAGCTAAAAGCCTTTTCCACACCCGGATACCCGGCCAGGAGTCCAGTTCCGTTTATCGGCCGAGCGCTGGTGCAGGCAGCGACAGGACCTCTCTGGGGGGCAACCACACGGAACTGGACCTCCCACTCCCTGGCCATCGGACGGAAAGCCCCTTTGGGGCGCTGGCGGGCTTTCCGTCCGTTTCATCCTAACGCGGAGCACAGCGCCGCCGTGATAGTCATATACTTCAATATTATTGGGCTTGCGCCTCCTCGCCTCCCCAAGTCGGTGGCTGATGCATCTGCCTGAAATGCGAAAAGGCCGCCGGATTTCTCCGACGGCCTTCCCGTTTTGGCGTTCGAGTGAACGGCTAGACTTAGAAGTCCATGCCACCCATTCCGCCCATGCCGCCCGGCATCGCCGGCATTGCCGGTTCGTCCTTCGGCAGTTCGGCAATGGTTGCCTCGGTGGTGATCAAGAGACCGGCCACGGAAGCGGCGTCCTGCAGGGCAGTGCGCACAACCTTGGTCGGGTCGATCACGCCGGACTTCACCAGATCCTCGTACTTTTCGGTCTGGGCGTTGAAGCCGATCTCTGCGCCCTTGTTCTCCAGCAGCTTGCCGGCAACCACGGCGCCGTCGACACCGGCGTTCTCGGCGATCTGACGGATCGGGGACTGCAACGCGCGACGGATGATGTCGATGCCGCGGGTCTGATCGTCGTTGGCGCCCTTCATCTTGTCGAGCGCGCGGGTGGCGTACAGCAGAGCGGTACCGCCGCCCGGCACGATGCCTTCCTCAACGGCAGCGCGGGTTGCGTGCAGAGCATCGTCAACACGGTCCTTGCGCTCCTTCACCTCGACTTCGGTCGCACCGCCAACCTTGATCACGGCCACGCCGCCGGCCAGCTTTGCCAGACGCTCCTGGAGCTTCTCGCGGTCGTAGTCGGACGTGGTGGTCTCGATCTGGGCGCGGATCTGCTCGACGCGGGCCTTGATGTCCGCAGCCTTGCCTGCACCGCCGACGATGGTGGTGTTTTCCTTGTCGATCGTCACCTTCTTGGCGCGGCCAAGCATGTTCAGGGTGACGTTCTCAAGCTTGATGCCGAGGTCTTCGGAGACCATCTCGCCAGCGGTCAGGATGGCGATGTCTTCCAGCATGGCCTTGCGGCGATCGCCGAAGCCCGGAGCCTTGACAGCCGCAACCTTCAGGCCGCCGCGCAGACGGTTGACCACGAGCGTTGCCAGAGCCTCGCCTTCCACGTCCTCAGCGATGATGAGCAGCGGACGGCTCGACTGCACGACGCCTTCGAGGATCGGCAGCATGGACTGAAGGTTGGAGAGCTTCTTCTCGAAAATGAGAATGTACGGATTCTCAAGCTCGACCAGCATCTTCTCCGGGTTGGTGATGAAGTACGGCGACAGGTAGCCGCGGTCGAACTGCATGCCCTCGACCACGTCCAGCTCGCTGTCGAGACCCTTGGCCTCTTCAACGGTGATAACGCCTTCCTTGCCAACCTTGTCCATCGCCTGGGCGATCATCTTGCCGATTTCGGCTTCGCCGTTGGCGGAGATGGTGCCGACCTGAGCGATCTCGGCGTTGTTCTTCACCGGGCGCGAACGCTTCTGCAGGTCTTCGATGACCTTGGTCACGGCCAGATCGATACCGCGCTTCAGGTCCATCGGGTTCATGCCGGCAGCAACCGACTTCATGCCCTCACGGACGATCGACTGAGCCAGAACGGTCGCGGGGGTGGTGCCGTCGCCCGCCAGGTCGTTGGTGCGCGAAGCAACTTCGCGAACCATCTGTGCGCCCATGTTCTCGAACTTGTCCTTCAGTTCGATTTCCTTGGCGACAGACACGCCGTCCTTGGTGATGCGCGGTGCGCCGAACGACTTCTCGATGACGACGTTGCGGCCCTTCGGGCCCAGGGTCACCTTTACGGCATCGGCCAGAATGTCGACGCCGCGCAGAATGCGCTCACGCGCGTCGCGGCCAAATTTAACTTCTTTAGCAGCCATTAGAACAGCTCCTCAAAATTCCAAAATTCGGGAAAGAAAGGCCGAATTACTTCTTCTTCGGGCGACCGCGCTTGGCCGGAGCCGGAGCAGCGGCGGCAGCCTTGGTCGAACCCTTCGGACGACCGCGCTTGGCCGGAGCGGCAGCTTCAGCCGGAGCGGCCTTGGGTGCCGGAGCAGCCTTGGGAGCCGGGGCAGCCTTCTGGGCAGCCTTCGGAGCGGAACCGCCCTCGATGATGCCCATGATGTCCGACTCTTTCATGATCAGCAGCTCTTCGCCGTCGATCTTGACTTCGGTGCCGGACCACTTGCCGAACAGCACGCGGTCGCCAGCCTTCACGTCAAGCTCAACGAGCTTGCCGCTCTCATCGCGTGCGCCGCTGCCCACAGCAACGACCACGCCCTCTTGCGGCTTTTCCTTGGCGCTATCCGGAATAATGATGCCACCAGCGGTCTTCGCCTCGGATTCGACGCGACGCACCAGCACACGTTCGTGCAG
>JAEZBH010000161.1 GCA_023427285.1 Pseudomonadota bacterium | reverse complement strand
CCTGTCTGTCGGCAAGCAGGTGCAGAAGATGGTCTCGGCGCTGAATGGTCGCCAGCAGGCCTACCGCGCCGCGCTTGCCTCTGCCGAATCCGGCGCTGAGCCTGCCGATCTGGCTGGCGCGCTGGTGCGCAACGTCTATCGGGGCGAGAACCCCGGCCCCAAGGCGCTGGACTGGCTGGTCGAGCGGACCCGTGGTCTGGAAGCCCGTTTCTCGGCGCTCAGCTTTGAGAGCCTGAAGCGCGGAGAGCTGGGGGAGGAGCGGCCATGAGCGATGCAGTGAATACGCCGCTGGAGATGCCGCGTCCGCTTGAGGCGGGCAAGGTGCCCCAGCATGGCTATGAGATGACCGTTGAGGCAAATCCGGAAGAGCGGGTGGCGCTGGCGGCCCGGTTCCAGATTCCCGAGGTGCGCAGCCTGGTGGCGAAGGTGAAGATCGAGCCGCAGGCCAATGGCTATCTGATGACGGGCCGGATGAAGGCCGAAGTGGTGCAGACCTGCGTCATCTCAAGCCACCCGGTCGAGCAGACGGTGGAGGAGGATCTGAAACTTCAGTTCCTGCCCGCCGTTGAGGATTCGGAGGAGGAGCTGGAGCTGGCCGAGGGCGATCTGGACACGTTGCCGCTGGAAGGCGATGTGATGGACGTGGGCGAGGCGATTGCGGAGACGCTGGCGCTGGCGCTTGATCCGTATCCGCGGGCGTCTGATGAGGCCATTGCGGAGGTTCGGCACCTGCTCTTGACGGAGGAAGAGGACCGTCTGGCCCGCTCTCCGTTTGCCGGACTTGCACAAAAACGCACATAACCCCATGACAAGGGTTGAATCCGGGCGCTGAATGAGTATTGTCGCGCGCTCATGTGATCGGCCGGGTTTCCCCGGTCCAAAAGATATTTTTTAGGTGTGCCATGGCAGTACCCAAGAGAAAAACTTCCCCGTCGCGTCGCAACATGCGTCGCAGCCATCATGCGCTGAAGCCGGTGGGTCATCAGGAATGCCCGAACTGCGGTGAGCTGAAGCTGCCGCACAACGTTTGCGGCGCCTGCGGCCATTACAATGGCCGTGAGGTGGTCGAGACCACGGCCTGATACAGGCTCGAACGGCTCAGATACCTATAATGGCTCAGGGTCCGACGATCGCGCTCGACGCCATGGGCGGCGATCACGGACCTACCGTGGTTCTCGCCGGGGCGGAGCTTGCCCGCATCAGGTTTCCGGACATCCGGTTCCTGATTTATGGCCGGGAAGACCAGATCCGGCAGGTTCTCAAGCAATACCCAAAGCTTGAGGCCTGCTCTCAGGTTATCCATACGGACGACGTAGTGCTTGGCTCGGATAAACCGGGGCAGGCGCTGCGTCGTAGTCGTACGACCAGTATGGGCGTTGCCATTCAGGCGGTTAAGGATGGGCAGGCGCAAGCGGCCGTGTCCGCCGGGAATACCGGCGCGCTCATGGCGATGGCCAAGTTCATTCTGAGAACTCACGAGGGTATCGACCGGCCCGCGCTGGTGGCGTTGCTGCCAACCATGCGTTCGGAATCGGTCATGCTGGACCTGGGGGCGAACACGGAGTGTTCCGCCGAAAACCTGGTTCAGTTCGCCGTCATGGGCGCGGCTTTTGCCCGCACCGTGCTCGGCCTCAACCGGCCCAAGGTCGCGCTTCTCAATATCGGGGAAGAAGACCTGAAGGGCACGGACGACCTCAAGCAAGCCGCCGCGCGCCTGCGCGAGACGGACTTGCCCATGGATTTCGTCGGCTTCACGGAAGGCGACAAGATCGGCGTGGGCGAGGTGGATGTGATCGTGACCGACGGTTTTTCGGGCAATATTGCGCTCAAGACCGCCGAGGGCACGGCCAAGCTGATTGCCGGCCTGCTGCGCCGGGCGTTCGAGCATTCCATCTGGACCAAGCTCGGTTACATTTTTGCCCGCTCAGGCTTGCGGGCGCTTAAATCCCATCTTGACCCGAACAATCATAACGGCGCCGTGTTTCTCGGTTTGAACGGACTTGTGGTAAAAAGCCATGGCAGTGCCAACGCACCGGGCATGGCGGCGGCCATCAGTCTGACCTATGATCTGGTTGCGGACGACATCAGCCGCCGGATTGCGCAGGATCTTGAGAATTTCCGCGCGAATCAGGCGGCCCCGACGGAGGAATCATGAGCGGCGCGTTGCGGTCTCGGGTCATTGGTTGCGGTTCTTACCTGCCCAAGCGTGTGGTCTCCAACGAGGAGCTCGCAAAGACGGTCGATACGACCGACGAGTGGATCATCGAGCGGACCGGCATTCGTCAGCGCTACATTGCGGCGGATGACCAGAAGACCTCCGATCTTGCAACCGAGGCTGCCAAGGCGGCGCTGGCCCATGCCGGCATCGACACGTCAGAGGTTGAGCTGATCGTGGTGGCAACCGCCACCCCCGATGATACCTTTCCGGCAGTGGCCACGCAGGTGCAGCGCAAGCTGGGGATCACCCAGGGTGCGGCGTTCGACGTGCAGGCCGTGTGCTCGGGCTTCATCTATGCCCTGACCGTGGCTGATGCCATGGTGCGGGCAGGTCAGGCCAAGGTGGCGCTGGTGATCGGCGCGGAAACCTTCAGCCGGATTCTGGATTGGGAAGATCGCACCACCTGCGTGCTGTTCGGCGACGGCGCGGGCGCGGTCGTGCTCAAGGCCGATGCCGCGCAGGACATCCGCACCGATCGGGGCGTTCTGGCCAGCCGGTTGCATTCGGATGGCCGTTACCGCGACATGCTCTATGTGGATGGCGGACCGTCGTCCACCCGCACCACCGGCTATCTGCGCATGAAGGGCCGGGAAGTGTTCCGTCACGCCGTTGAGAATCTCGCCTCGGTTGTGGGCGAGGTGCTGGACGAGGCGGGCTTCGAGGCTCGGGAGATCGATTGGGTGGTGCCGCATCAGGCCAACCGCCGGATTCTGGAGAGCACGGCCAAGAAGCTGGGCCTTGCCATGGATCAGGTTGTTGTGACCGTTGACCAGCACGCCAACACCTCGGCCGCTTCGGTGCCGCTGGCGCTCGATGCCGCGGTCAAGGATGGCCGCATCAAGCCGGGCGACCTGCTCATGCTGGAAGCCATGGGCGGCGGCTTTACCTGGGGCGGTGCTCTGGTGCGTTGGGGCTAAAGGCTTTTTTCAGTCTGAGTGCTGGCACCGGAACATTTGACCGGCGTTGTTATTCACAGTCCAGTCATGTAGCATTCACTACTTCCGTGGTGAGAAAAGGGCAAAGGCGACAGCATGTCCAGCAACACAGTCACGCGCGCCGACTTGAGCGAGGCAGTCTACGAGGAAATCGGTCTGTCCAGGGCTGAGTCCGCTGCGCTTGTCGAGCAGGTGCTTGATCTGATCTCCGACACCCTGGTGTCTGGTCAGAATGTAAAGCTTTCGTCTTTCGGCAGTTTCGTCCTGCGCCAGAAGGGCGGGCGGATCGGCCGGAACCCCAAGACCGGGGAAGAAGTTCCGATCGACCCGCGCCGGGTGCTGACCTTCAAGGCCAGCCAGGTCATGCGTGACCGCATCAATAGCGGCACTCAGTCCCGCGATTGATGAACTTGGAGCGGTTTGCGACCAGCGCGGCAAGCAGGTCGCTCGCTCTAACTCTTTGGTTGATCGCACTTTATTAATCGCAGGATGTGTCATCCTGCTCGAAAGTTGCTCTAGGCTGGAAAGCTGCTGTAGCGCAGCTGTGGCGATGCGGCTGCACGGTTTCGTGCAGCCGTGAACGATCGGGAGGACCGTTGCGGGAATGAGTGAGCGAAAGTCTGCCAGCGCCTATCGGACCATCAGCGAGGTGTCCGAGAGCCTTGGCGTGCCCCAACATGTGCTGCGGTTCTGGGAAACCAAGTTTCCCGCCGTCAAGCCGTTGAAGCGGGGCGGCAATCGCCGCTACTACCGCCCGGAAGATCTTGAACTCCTTCAGGTCATCCACAAGCTGCTGCATGTGGACGGGTACACCATCAAGGGCGCGCAGAAGCTCCTCAAGGACCGGGGCGTGCGCGCTTTGGTGGCCGAGCTGCTGGGCGGCGGGGATGGCGAGGGGGGCTCTGCCGGTGCCGCGGGTGCGGATGCGGTGGAGATTGCCGCTGAGGCCGAAGTTGAAGCCGCACTGGCGGAAGCCGGTATCCCTGAAGCCCTGACGGTTGAGCCTGATGCGGCATTGCCAACGGTTGGCGCAGCAGAAGACGCCGTTGAGCCAGAGGCCGAGGAGCCTCTCCCCGAGCCTGCGCTCGTTGCGGAAGCGGTCGAGGTCAGCGCTCCGGCAGAAGCCGTTTCTCAGGCAGCCACCGCACCTGTTGCAGCATCAGGGCATACCGCAGCATCAGAGCAGAAGGCCCAGCGTATGCTGGTCTCTGAGCTGAAATCCATTCGCGCTCGTCTGGCTGATGCGCTGGGCGCTGCCGCACCTCCCGTCGCCTGACGGGACAGAACTGCACATCCTTAAAAATCGCTTTAGCCTCGCCGGACGGGCTGGCGGCGGGAGATATCCTCAAGCACGCCGACGATCTGCATACGGGCCGAGGTTTTGCCGACGGCGCGGGAGAACAGGCTGGAGAGGCTGTTATGGGTCGGCTCTTTGCCGATCTCGCCAAACAGGGTGCTGAGGCCCTCAACGGTGACACCAAAGGTTGCCGCGCCTGCCAGCATGCTAAGGCCGGGGACGCCAAAGCCGGTGCCGAAGCCGATCAGCACCTGGCTGGCCACACGGCTGCCGATGCTGTGGACCTTCTTCACAGCCGTCTCCATTTCGCCAAGGATGAGGCTGGTGTCGTACCGGTCAAGCGCCTCTGCGTAGGCGCGGGCGGTTGAGAGTTCCTCTTCCTTGACCTTGGTCTGCTCCAGCATGGAGGAGCGAACGGCCGAGATCAGATCATCGCGGTAGGCCTGAATGTCGTCGGTGATTGGCTTCGCCTGATTGAGGATGTAGTCGATGGTCTCATCCTTCACGTCGGCCTGACGCTGGATCATCGACCAGACAGTGCTGACATTGCTGGAGAGGCGGCGCTCTTCCTTGCGCACGTTCTCGGTTGCGATCCATTCCCAGATTTCAGATTCCGCATCGGTGACGGCCTTGTGGTTCTGCGCGCCGTGAATGCGGTCCTGCACCGTGCTGGCGGAGATATCGTCGAGCATAGGGGCGTATTCGGACATGCGCATGTTGTAGGTGCCGCCGAACGCCCCGGTGATCGGCGCGGTGAAGCGGTGGTGGTAAAGCGTTACCAGCCGGGCCAGCTCGGCCAGTTCGTCAGCGCGGGGATTGTCGATGCGCAGCAGGGCGTCGATCTCGCTCTCCTGAACGTCGGAGAAAATGTCGCGATAGGCCTGATAGTAGGCCAGCCGCCAGGCGAACTGGCGCGGGTGGATGAGGTGGCCGCCGCGCACCGCCGCGCCGTTCAGCCGCGCCCGCTGTTCCGGCGGCATGGTGTTGCTGGTTTGGGCGTTGCGCCAGGCTTCCTCAAGCCGGGGGTAGTATTCGGCAACGCGCTGCTGCTCGCTGCCGTGGTAGCGCTTCAGGCGCAGCCGGTCTTGCGGGCGGTTCTGGTCCGCCAGCGAGAAGATGATGTTGCGCCGCGCCGCCAGGCAATAGAACAGGCTGTTGTCCTCAAGCTCCTGAAGAATAAGCCCGATGGACTCGGTCTGGCTGGCGTAGGCGTCGAAGGTGGCGGGAACGTCCGGATCAAGGTCGCGCAGGTTGATTTGGATGCGCTTGTTGTTGCGCTGGAACCATTTCACGATGGCGATGAACTGGCCGACCGTGCAGCGGTAAACCGCTGGGAAGTCCTCCGGCGCGACCGGCAGCAGGTCAAGCAGCACGGCGCGGTTCGAGAGCACGGCAGTGGTGAGGGGCTGGCCCTCGATCCATGAGCCCCAGTCCGGCGCAAGCGCGGCCTGCTCCAGCGTCTCGCCGGTGGTGCGCACGTACTGGGTGTCGCCCGTCAGGAGCGAGGCGGCCAGCGCGCGGATTTCCTCGGTGGTGATGGTGTCGAACTCGATGCGGGAGAGCAGCCGCTCGTCCGCCGCCTGCATGTCGAGCACAATCTGGTGCAGGCGGTAGCCGATCTGGCGCGGCGTCAGGGTGGACTTGAGGCGCATGGTCGCAAAACCCATCACGGAGAGGAGACAGTCTGGGGAAGACTTAACCCTTGGCACTGTACCTGTCAGGAGGAATTCTTGCGACCCGCCGTTGCGGTTTGCTCCCTGTTTGCAGGGGGGAGGCGAAGTTGGCCGCATCATTCAGGCGCAGGAGTGTCAGGTCTGACACTTTGCCCCGCTTGAAGGGCTGGGTGAGAGGGCGTGGCAGGAGGAGGGCAGTGGGGCGAGAGCGGCAGTATCATTCAACCGCAGAAGTGTCATTTATGACACTTTGCCGGTTTTTTGCTGCTTCTTGTGCCGGTTGATGGCTGGGCAGTGACTGGGATTGGGAGAGCGCTGGGGCACATGTGGGCGCGAGCGTGAAATCCGGGTGGATGTGCGGTTCCCCAGAGGTCGGTTGGATGCGGCTTTAATTGTATTGGCACCAAGGCGAATGGCGGGTGCGGCCCTGAAACTGCAAGGGGGTGCAAGGGGGATATTTCTTGTTTGTGCGCCTCCGCGCACGGGGATCCCCCTGCAATTACGTTTAGTAATTACGCTTAATAAACGATCGGCGACTTTACGACGCCGCTTCGGCGGCGGCGTCGAACTGGAGGCTGGCGAGGCGGGCGTAGAGGCCGCCTTCGGCAAGCAGTTGCTGGTGGGTGCCGGAGGCCACGATGCGCCCGTGTTCCAGCACGATGATGCGATCGGCGCGAACTACGGTCGCCAGCCGGTGGGCGATGACGAGGGTGGTGCGGCCCGCCATCAGTTGCTCCAGCGCCTGCTGGACAAGGCGCTCTGATTCCGCATCGAGCGCGGAGGTGGCTTCATCAAGCAGCAGCACGGGGGCATCGCGCAAGATGGCGCGGGCGATGGCGAGGCGCTGGCGCTGGCCGCCCGACAGGCGCACGCCGGACTCGCCAAGGTACGTGTGGATGCCCCCAGGCAGGGCGCGCAGGAACTCGGCGGCGTTGGCGGCTTCGGCAGCAGCCCAGACTTCGGCCTCGGTGGCATCCGGGCGGCCGTAGAGAATGTTCTCGTATGCCGTGGCGGCGAAGATCACCGTCTCCTGCGGCACGACGGCGAGGCGTGCGCGCACCTCGCGCGGGTCTGCCTTGGGCAGGGGAACGCCGTCGAGGCGGATCTCGCCCGCCTGCGGGTCGTAGAACCGCTGGATCAGCTGGAACAGGGTGGTCTTGCCCGCGCCCGACGGGCCAACGACGGCAACGGTCTCGCCGGGGTTGACGGTGAGGCTGAGGTCGTGGAGCGCCGGGGCATCTTTCGCGCTGGGGTAAGTGAAGCTGACATGATCGAATTCAAGGCGGCCATGCGGCGGCACGGGAAGGGCAACAGGGTTTGCAGGCGCGCTGATGATCGGGTCGGCGCGCAGCAGCTCCGACAGGCGGCCAGCAGCACCGGCGGCGCGCATCACGTCGCCGAACACCTCCGTCAGTGAGCCGATGGCGCCGGCCACAAGCGCCGCCCACAGCACGAAGGCGGTGATGGCTCCGCCCGAGAGCGTGCCGGCGATCACGTCGCGGGCCCCCTCCCACAGCACGAAGGTGATGGATGAGAACACGAGCAGGATGACGAGCGCCGTCAGGATCGCCCGGGCGGTAAAGCGCTTGCGGGCGGCAGCGAAAGCGCCCTCGACGATGCCGTCGAAGCGTTCGGCCTCGCGGCGCTCCTGCGTGAAGGCCTGCACGATGCGGATGGCCCCCAGCGCTTCATCGGCCAGCGTTGCGACCTGCGCCACGGCGTCCTGACTGGAGCGGGAGAGGGTGCGCACCCGCCGACCCAGCACGATGATGGGGACGACGACGGCCGGAATGACCAGCAGCAGCAGCGCTGCGTGCTTTGAGCTGGTGAGGAACAGGAGGATGATGCCGCCAACGCAGGTGATGATATTGCGCAGCGCAACCGAGACCGAGGTGCCGACCACCTGTTCGATGATGGTGGTGTCTGCCGTCAGGCGCGAAGCGATTTCGGAGGGGCGGTTTTCTTCGAAGAACTGGGGCGAGAGCGTCAGCAGATGGCGGTGAACCGCCGCGCGCAGATCCGCAATGACCCGCTCGCCCAGCCAGGTCACCGTATAGAACCGCAGCGCCGTTGCCACCGCCAGCACGACGACGATGCCCAGAAGGGCAAGGAAGTAGGGCGTGATGGCGTTGGGATTGCTGGCACCAAAGCCGTTGTCCACCACGAACCGGAGGCCCTGCGGAATGGCCAGGGTCGCACCGGAGGCGAGCAGCAACGCAACTATGGCAACCACGAGGTGGCCGGGATAGCGCTTGACGAAGCGCCAGATCGGCCCGAGCTGGGACAGGCGTTGCCCCACGGGCACAGGGGCCGGAGCGGAAGCGGACGCGGAAGCCGAAGCGGCCGGGGAAGTGGTGGTTGTGGCTGGGTCAGTCATGGCCGCACCCTTTATCAGCCTCGCCGGTTCAGCACAATCACGCCGGGTGGTCTGGGCAGCAGCCCGCAGCAGAAACACCTTCAGCCTGCTGCCTGTTGCATGCCCATGCGGCCCTTGCTCTTGCGCTTGCCCTTGCGCTCTGGGGCTGCATGGGATAGAAGCCCGAAATCTTTCAGACAGGCTGGTCGGTAACCAGCCGAAGCGAGGCATGCCATGAAGCAGAACATTCACCCGGAATACCACACCATCACCGTCAAGATGACCGACGGCACGACCTACCAGACCCGTTCGACCTGGGGTAAGGAAGGCGACACGATGGTGCTGGAAATCGATCCGAAGTCGCACCCGGCATGGACCGGCGGCAACCAGCGTATCATGGACCATGGCGGCATGATCTCGCGCTTCAACAAGCGTTTCGGCAGCTTCAAGCTGAGCAAGTAAGCTCCGGCCCCTCCTTCGGGAGGCGGCGCAGCGCACGCGCTGCCCGGACGTTGAACGCATACGGAGCGGGTCAGTCCTCGGACTGGCCCGTTTTGTTTTGTGCGATGAAAGGAAAAATCCTATTGACAATCGTCACGATACATGGCATGCTTTGGGATAGTGCTGAAACGTGTGTGCGGGGGATGGAGTGCGCTCCGCCATTTTCCGCCTTCTTTGGCAGTCTTGCTCGTGAAATGCAGTCAGGCAGGCTTGTCCCCAATTATGTTGCCTTAATATCACGATCAATTTTTCATAATTATTAAACCATATTAGTTAGGTTGATTTAATGTGGTCTGACTTTATTAGGCGTCCTGCGCCAATCATTGGGTGCAGGATTTGTCTAATAGAGGTTGATCATGAAGTTTGTTTCTGTGGCGATTGCTGCTTCGCTGCTGGCTTCCACCCCGGCGATGGCCGAGAATTTTGCCGGCCCGCGCGTAGATGTTCGCCTGGGTCTGGATGTGGTTGGCACCAAGCTGGCCCAGGAGTATGAGGAAACCCAGGATGGCTCCTCGATCTATCAGGATTCGTACAGCGAAAGCGTTGCCAAGACCGGCTTTGTCTACGGTCTGGGTCTGGGCTACGACATCAACGCTGGCAAGAATTTCGTGGTGGGCGTAGAGGCCAATCTGGACTTCGCAAACACGAAGGAGTGCGACAGCTACGACGATTACCGCTCCTGCCTGAAGGCTGGCCGCGACATTGAGCTGGCCGTTCGCGGTGGCGTGATCATCAATCCGAACACCCTGCTGTACGCCAAGCTTGGCTACGCCAACGGTCGCTTCAAGATGACCGAGGTGGAAGATGGCGAGAAGACTTCGCTGGGCAAGAACCGCGATGGCCTGCGGGTTGGCGCTGGCGTCGAGACCACGCTGTCCAGCAACCTCTATCTGAAGGTTGAGTATTCCTACACGGATTACAAGAACTGGAAGTTTACGGAAAGCGGCTCCGGTTCCTATTATGACTGGAGCATCGACAGCAAGCTGGGCTTCGATCGTCACAAGGTGGTGGCTGGTCTGGGCTACCGCTTCTAAAAGCGGCGTAAATACAATAGCCTGATTGAGGTTGTTGTGAATTGGGATCGCAAGGGGCCTGCCCCTTGCGGTCTTTTTTTGTGTGAAACCCAGGGGGGCAGGCGTGGTTGATCCGCACGGGCTTGAAGGCAAGTAATGAAATGATTCTGTATTGCGGGGTGGAATAAAGAGAAATACTTAAATATTATTGCTTATAAGTAAGTTTGATTTTGATGAATTAATTTACATTTTGATGTATTTTATGTTTCAAGAGCTCCAAATGTTCTGGTATGGTTCTGCTGTTGATGTAATTTTACATTTAATAATTATTATGTAATTTTATTTTTTAAATATTTTAATTCAAATTTATATAATTCAGGGGCGGTCATGGATTTCATCAATAGGGGAATTGCGTCCTGTTTTCTGGGTGCCTTCTTTTTGGTTGTCTCCTTGCTGGCGGCCGGTCCGGTCACGGCGCAAACTTTTAAGGGAAAACATGCGGAAGTGCGGCTCGGCCTTGATCTGTTGGGGGCGGATCTGTGGGAGGAGTTGAAAATTGATGATGGCTACTACCGCATGGCGGGCAGCCGCCGTTTAAAACTGGCGGATGGCGGCTTCAACTACGGGGCGGGCCTTGGGTATGACTTTGCGCTCTCTGAGCGTGTTGTCGCGGGCGTGGAGGCAACGATTGATTTTTCGACGGCCAAGAACTGCCTGTACGGCTTTTATCTGTGGAACGATCTCTGCCTGAAAGCCGGACGCGACATCGGCGTTGGCGTTCGGGCGGGTGTGATCATCGTGCCG
>JAEZBH010000128.1 GCA_023427285.1 Pseudomonadota bacterium | reverse complement strand
CCTGTGTTATGCGATGCCATGATGATCGTCCCCTTCGCTCACGCAACCCGGATTGCGACACACGTCAGGCGATAGCCTGCCTTCCGCCTTTGCGCCAGCCGGAGACCCGCAGCGTTCGCCAAGTGAAACAACCGGGAAGCGGCCGATCAGCGCCCGATCAGCGCCCGATCAACGAATGAACACCGCCCCGGTTTTGGTTTGATATTCCCGAGGGCCCGGTGGTATCTCCAACGCACTTCAAATATAAAGGATTGCTTGGCATGTCGGCACAGCCGCGGTCAGCCCTGAGTTTCTATTGGGGCTCTATTATCTTCTCCGTGCTCGCGATTATCGCAGGCTTTGCCCTTGGCGGCATCGAAATGGCGTTTCTGGTTGCGGTGCTGGCAATTCTTGAGACCAGCCTGTCTTTCGACAACGCCGTTGTGAATGCCAAGATTCTCTCCAACTGGGACGAGCGCTGGCGGCGCATCTTCCTCACCTGGGGCATCTGGATTGCCGTGTTCGGCATGCGCGTGGTCTTCCCGATCCTGATCGTCACCGTTGCCACCGGCATCGGGCCGGTCGAGGTGATCGATATGGCTCTCAGCCGCCCGGATGAATACGCCACGGCCATGACCGCCATCCACCATCAGGTCGCAGGCTTCGGCGGCACCTTCCTGCTGATGGTCGCACTCGGCTTCTTCTTTGAAGACAAGGGCATCTACTGGCTGGGCTGGGCCGAGAGGAAGGTTGCGCACTTCGGCCAGATCGAGGGGATTTCAGCAGCTGTTGCGCTTCTGGCCCTGATCCTGATGACCAGCGTCTTTGAGAACCGCGACACGGCCGTCGAATTCCTGCTCTCCGGCGTCTGGGGCCTCATTGCCTACATCGTCTCGCATGGCCTTGGCACCTTGCTGGGCGGCGCGAATGAGGCAGAGGGGGAAGACGCCTCCGGCAACGCTGGCGGCACCTTCGTCAAGGCGGGCCTTGCCGGCTTCATGTACCTTGAAATCCTCGACGCCTCTTTCTCCTTCGACGGTGTGATCGGCGCATTTGCCCTCACCAACTACCTGCCGGTCATTGCGCTGGGTCTGGGTGTGGGCGCGTTCTTCGTCCGCTCGATGACCTTGCACCTCGTTCATGCCGGAACGCTGGCCCAGTTCCGCTACCTTGAGCACGGCGCATTCTACGCCATTCTGGTGCTTGCGGGCCTGCTCTACGCCAGCGCCCCCGGCTACCACGTGCCGGAATGGATCACCGGCCTTCTGGGCGCGGCGCTCATCCTGATCTCGCTCGGGCACTCGATCATCGCCAACAAGCGGGACCGCAACTCCTGAAACCCGCCTGAACCCTGAACGCCGGAAAACGGTGCTCCAATGAAACGCCCCGGTCAGAACCTCTGGCCGGGGCGTCTTGCTTGCAGGCATGGCAGAGGGGCACAGCGCCATCGACTTATCGCGTAGCGGATAATCGCCACGCCATGCGAGCCATCTTTTCAAAAGCCGCTATAAGCTGATCCCATCAAGGTTGGACACCCGGTGATCGGAAGTCTCCCCTCCCCCCTGACAACTGTCCCGGGTGTCCACTTGAGCCTTGATCCCCTGGCTGCCCTTATGGGTGGCCTTTTTCTTTTGTGCCCGGCGGCGCGGATCTAAAAGCGCTTGCGCACGGAGAGGCGGATCGTGCGGCCGAGCGGATCAATTTCATCGCGGCTATAGCCCGGCGGTATGCTGCCGTTGCTGAAGGCAACGCGGCGATAACCATTGAACAGGTTCTGCACATCAAGCGAAAACCTCAGGTGCTGCGCCCATGCCTCATCGCTGAGGGACGCGAAAATGTGGCGCGGCTCGATGTGCATCGAGAGGTTGTAGAGGATTGACGGCTTGAAGTGGAAATCCCCGTCTGCCGTGGTGCCGCGCAGGCGCGCAGGGCCGATCCAGTTGGCGTTCAGGGTTGCGCCGATCCCCCGCTTTCCGGCCGTCGCCTGAAACGAGACCGTATGCCGGGGCTGGCCGTTGTCCGGCCCCAACCGGTCGATCGGCGGAATGCCAGGCCGGGTCAGCAGTTCGCTTTTCAAACGAAGGCGATGGTTCAGGGACGCCGTTATCACCACGGGGTCTGCCGGTTTGGCTTTCCCATCCTCTGGCCGCGCGCCTTGCCCCGATGGCCAGCGCACGCTGATGCCGGATGACACTTCGGAATCGGTGTCATGCGCAATGTTGATGGCCCGGGCATCAACCGCAATCAGCCGCCCCTGCGCATCCCGCGTCACTCTTTCCGGAAACGCCGCCTCAATCGCGGGGGTAAGGTCTGGAAACGGCGCGACGCCGCCTTTTGCCACCCGCTCGCGGTACCCCAGGTTCAGCGTGAGCGCCTGCGTCTTGAGGGGCCGCAGCATGGCGTTTACCGACAGGCTTTGCACGCTGCCGCGCTCAAGCTCCGGGTTGCCGCCGGTGATCCACACCGGCTCGGCCATTTCTCGCCGGGCGTAATCGTAGATGCGGTTGACAGTCGTGATGATCGGATCATCCAGCTGCTCGAACGAGGGCACGATCTCCATATGCTCGAAGGAGCCGCGCAGCTCCAGAATGGCAACCGGCGACCAGTTGACGCCGCCGCCGTAGCGCTTCTGCAACCGGCTGTTCGACGCGGTCTCGCCGCTCATCGTCAGATTGAGCGACAGGTTCCCCAGCAGACTGCGCTCACCTTCCGCCCGGCGGGAAAGCGGCACATTCAGCGAAATCTGCCCGTCCGCCCTTTCGCGGCTGGTGCTGTAAGGGGATACCGGGCCGAGAATGCTGTCGTACCGATGGTTCTCGCTCTGGTTGCGGCTGGCGTTGAATGAAAGGGCAGTCGTCATAGCGCCTGCGGGCAGTTCCAAAACCTTTCGAGAAAGGTTGAGGCGGGCGGCCATGTTCTTTCCGCTCGATCGGTTGCGGCTGGTCAGCAGGAAGCGATCCTCCAGGGAGCCATAGGGATTGAAATCCGGATCGCCCGCGTTGATGAGCGCCTGAATTCGGCCCGTATCCATGCCCTGCTCAAGCAGGTTCCGGCTCCACGTGCGCCCGTATCTGGCGGAAAAATCGGTCTGCCAGCCAGCCACCCTGCCCGAGAGCGTCAGCGAGACGCCAATTGATCTGGAGCTGTTTTCGTCGCGCAGCGCCTGCTCTCCCGCGAACGGGCGCGTCAGCAGAATATCGCTCTCAAAAGGCGACCAGGGACCGCCTGCCGGAAGGAGAAGCTCGGCCATCGGCAGTCCGCGACGCCCCCGGCTTTCGCTGCCGTTGGCGTTAATGTTGAGCGAGGCTGAAAACTCCCCCAAGGGACGAGTTACCCCGGCGCTGAGCGCCAGGGTGCGCCGGGCGGGCCGCAAGGTTTCATAGTCGTTGGGATTGACCGGGTGCTGGAGATTTGCGGTTGACGCAAAATCCTCCGCAGTTGGCGAGCCCGTCAGCGCTTCGGGCGGTATGGCGGCATGGATAACGGCCTTCCCCGCCGCAAGGCTCAGCGCCGGGTCGATCTCCCCCCCGTCGGCCGTGGAAATGTAACCAACGCTATCGAACGGCCCCACCGGGCGGGGGATATTCCTTGCGCTCTTGCGCAAGGCGCTGTCGGCGCTGAGGCGCGCTTGCACGTTCCAGCGGCTGGGCCCGCTGATCCCCACCCGACCGGCAGATAATTTACCGCCGTACTGCCCGCCATCGGTTGCCCATGACAGGCCCGCATCCGCGTTCAAGCTGGAGAATTTCTTTTTCAGAACCAGATT
The DNA here is from genome assembly GCA_023427285.1 of Pseudomonadota bacterium. Classification (GTDB taxonomy): domain Bacteria; phylum Pseudomonadota; class Alphaproteobacteria; order Sphingomonadales; family Sphingomonadaceae; genus Pedomonas. The sequence goes on along the minus strand of JAEZBH010000128.1, from coordinate 594 downwards.
GACCACCCGCTTGCCGGCAGGATGCCCATATTCCGCTGCGGCCTCGGGCGCGAGAACGGCGACGCGGTCCAGCGCTTCTGCCGGATAGGAAAGAATGGAGGTATCAAAACCGGCAGGCTTGCCATTGATGAGAATGACCGGCTCATCCCCGCCGGGGTCGATGAACGGCGACAGGCGACCAAGCAGATCCTGAATATCATCCGCGCCGAACGTGGCGATTTCATCCTCGCTGAATTCAGATTCAGCCGCCACCCTGGCCTCGCCATAGCGTCCGGCGGTAACGATAATTTCATCTGCGCTTGAAGGGGCACCAGCAGGGGGAGTATCAGCCGGGGCGGCTCTGGGCAGCACCGCCGCTTCGGCGGTTGCCGTTTCCGCAAAAGCAGCCCGGCACGGCCAGCAAGAAGACGCAAAGACAATCAGTCCGGCAAAATGAACCCAAGTCATCGGAACAGCCGCCTTGGGAATTGATCGTCTCCCCTGATAATATCCTCACGCCTTGATGCTGGTCTGCCTGTGCCAGCCGGGCAATATCCGCCCCCCATCTTGCACGGCACAGTCCAGGTTATTTCCAGTAGTTGGAGAGAAGGCGGG
>JAEZBH010000121.1 GCA_023427285.1 Pseudomonadota bacterium | reverse complement strand
CATGAAGACCATCCTGCTGGCCACTGTAGCCGCCCTTTCGGTTGCCGCTCCGGCTTACGCAAACGACTTCGCTGGTTTCCGCGTCGAGGGCCACACTGGTCTGGACGTCACCAGCGTGAAGGACGTTTACGGCTACCCCTACGAGAGTGATGATGAGTACGCCTATCGCTCTTCCAAGACCGGCCTGCTCTACGGCCTTGGCGCTGGTTACGACTATGCCGTCACGCCGAAGATCACTCTGGGTGCAGAAGTCAATCTGGACTTCTCGAACGCCGGCGATGTGTACTTCGACACTTTTCTGGATGACGAACGTCACGTTTTAGGCGCTGATCCGCGCCGTGAAATCGAACTGTCGGCTCGCGCAGGCTACGCCCTGAACCCCTCGACCCTGGTTTATGCCAAGGTTGGCTATGTCAATGGCGACTTCAAGCTGAAGGGCCACCTGCACAACGACGGCCCCACCGATGACGCCGCGTTCAGCGCGAAAAAGAAGCTTGACGGTCTGCGTCTGGGCGTTGGCGCCGAGACCCTGCTGGGCGGCGGCGTGTACGCCAAGGTTGAGTACCGCTACACCGACTACAACAACGTGAATTATGCTGACGAAGAATACTTCGCGTCGGAGCAGACCCAGCGCCACCAGGTCGTCGCTGGTCTGGGCGTCCGCTTCTAATTTCAATTAGAAGTGTGCTTCGGAATGGGCCGCCCCTCTTGGGCGGCCCATTTTGATTCCAGCACCCCGCAACAGCCCGCCAAGGCACATTACAGCGCGAGAACGAACCATCCGGCAGGGCCTGCACGCGAAATCGGCCCAAGCCACCCAGGCCACGATTTCAGGCGATTACGCCAGCCAGCCCTGAACCATCTGGCGCAGCGGATTGCCGGGATCCGAGAGAAGCTTTGCCGCCATTGCGAGCGAGATAAGCACCAGCAGCGGACGGATCAGCCTGGGGCCGAAGCTCATGGCCGAGCGCGCGCCCAGCCGCCCGCCGAAGAACTGACCGATCGCCATCATCCCGCCCAGCGCCCAGAGAATGTGACCGCTGAGGCCCAGCACGACGACGGAGACGAGGTTGCTGGTCAGGTTCAGCGCCTTGGTGTGGGCAGTGGCGCGAATGAGGCCCATACCCGCCAACATGACGAGACTGAGCGCGAAAAACGAGCCGGTGCCGGGACCGAAGAAGCCGTCATAAAAGCCGACTCCGCCCGCCACGAACGAATATGCAAAAGGGGTGAGACGGGCGTGCGAATCCTCGTTGGTGGCCCTGGGGCCGAACAGGAAATAGAGCGCGATCGCAACCATCATCAGCGGCAACAGCACCATCAGCCAGCGCGTGCTGATGTGCATGACCGCCACCGCCCCAAGCGCCGCGCCCACAAGCGTGGTGAACAGCGACAACCTGATGCTGCGGAAATCGATTTTGCCCGCCCGCCAGTAGCTCCACGTGGCGGACGTAGTGCCGACGCAGGCCTGCGCCTTGTTGGTGCCGATGGCCGTCACCGGATCGAGCCCTGCCGCCAGCAGCGCCGGAATGGTGATAAGCCCGCCGCCCCCGGCGATCGCGTCGATAAACCCGGCCGCAAACGCCGCCAGACACAACAAACCGATGATTTCTGGCGCAAGATCCACAGCCGCCCCCCGGCACGATCATAGAGCCCCAAAAGCAGAGCGCGGCAGGTTTCCCTACCGCGCTCTGTGCAAATTCGTCAGGACAGCCCGATTACTTAATCTTGGCTTCCTTGAAATCCACGTGCTTGCGGACGACCGGATCATACTTGCGGAACGTCAGCTTCTCGGTCTGAGTGCGCGGATTCTTCTTGGTTACGTAGAAATAGCCGGTGTCGGCTGTGCTCACCAGCTTGATCTTGATCGTCGTCGGCTTCGCCATGGTCTCGTTCCTCAGGACTCAGGGGCTCAGCGCGCGCCACGCTCAGCCCTGCAAAACAGGTGGTCGCCTATGCCCCATGAAAAATGAGAAGTCAAGGCGGCCTGAGCGTGATCCGGGATAGTCTGTTCATCTCGGGGCAAGGCGAACCGATGCATACCGCAAAACAAGAGTAGGGTATTGCAGTATTCGCTCAGCATCTTCATAACGGAGGGGTGTCATGACCTCCCTGAATGTAGCGTCTGGCCTGAACGTAGCGCCTGTCCTGAATGTAGTGTCCAGCCATCGGGCCTCCTGCAGCGCCGTCCGCGATCAGATTTTCCTGATCGCCCTCCAGCACCAGAGTTGGGATACGCCAGAGCTGCATCAGCGGCTCGATGACCTGAGAATCATCGCAGAAAGTTCAGGATTTCACCTGACAGCCGGGCTCGCCACCGCGTTTCAAAACGCGCTTGTTGCCGATACGGCAAGCAACTGCACACAACCCTATTTGCAGTACATGCTCAGAGCCTTGGCGCTGGAGCCCTCGAGCGACCGCGACATCCTGAACCTGTTGCTGGCCGGGGTTAACCGCCGGCTGGCCGAAGCCCGCCGGACAGACGCCCCGCCCCAGCCGCCCCTGGTGCCGCCCTCAGAAGGCAGGCCGCTGAAAACAGCACCTGCTTGCCCTCAGAAGCCACGACACACTGGCCTTGCTCCAGAACCCACACCGGACAGCGCGCCTGCGCGCAATCAGGCAGGTGGCCATCCTGCTGCAAAATCGGCCACCACCAGCTCTGCTGCGCCCCGGACGGCGTGACTTCAGACTTATCGATGAGAATATGGGTGACGCCATAACGCTGCACCAGCGTGCGCACCCCCTCCGGCCCCGGCGCAAACACCGCCGACACCGTATCTGCAAGGCGCAACCGCATCGCATCCACATAATTCACATCATAAGGCAGATGATATTCGCGCGCCGTCAGCACCCGCCGCTTGGCCGCAGCCGGAACGTTATCCAGATCAGGGCTGAGGCCCGCCACCAGCGTATCAGGCGGCGTCTGCGCCAGCACGCGCATCAGGCCGGGGGCTTCGGGCACACTGATCAGCCCAAGCACACGCGGCGGCACCAAGAGCGCCAGCAGCGGCAATGCCACAAGCGCCGCCACCAGCCCTTGCCCAAGCCTGCGCTGGAGCGGACCCCACGTCTGCGGCAGCCAGACAGCCAGCGCCCCGCCCGCCAGCACGGCAAAGGCGATCCGCTCACCAATCAGCGGATACCGCCCCGGCAGATATAGCTTGAACAGCAACAGATGAGCTGCCGCCCAGAGAATCAGCCCGACCGCAATCGATGAAAGACCGAGGCTGCGCACATCTGCCGGAAGGCGCTTCCAGCGCAGCGCGGCCAGCACCACCAGCACCAGCATCACCACATGGCGCAGCACCGGCTCCGGCAGCGCGCCAGACCGCTTTGCAAGCAGCCAGAATTTCACCGGATCGCTGACGAAGAAGGCGGTGCGCCCGCCCTGCTGGAACTCGGCCATCTGCCGCGCCTCGGCCAGACTGACGATACCGCTGCCCGTGCCCATCACCAGCGCGGCCAGCGCCCCTGCGAACAGGCCCGCCACCACGATTGCCGGGCTGGTCCACCCTGCCAGCACATGGCGGAAGGATGCCGGGCGCTCCCGCAGCCCCACAAGGCACATCAGGCCGATCAGACCGCCCGCAAACACCGCCGCCGTCGGGTAGAGCAGCGCCAGCAGCACGCCGCAGGCCGCGCCCGCCCATGGCCGCTTCTCCCGCCAGCATACCAGCACCGCCATCAGCATGGGCCATGAGAACGCCCGCGCCGTCGCGCTGGCAATATCGTCGCTGAGCCAGATGCCCTGTACGAACAGCACCGCGCCCAGCGCCGCCGCCAGCCCGCCAATGCCGGTGGTGAGCAGGAAGCGCCACGTCAGCCACGCCGTCAGCAGCGTCAGCAACACCGGGTAGAGTTTGGCCATCAGCAGCGGCGAGACGCCCAGTTGCGCAGGCAGCCAGTAAAGCGCCTTGTAGATCGGCGTGTTGCTGCCAACGAAAAAGGCGGCAATGAAATCGCCCTGGAACAACCTCGGGTCACGCATGGCCTCAAACCAGGCCACATGCTGGCGCGCATCATCCTGAATGGAAAACGGCTCTGCAAAGGCAAGAACCAGCCAGACGACGCCCAGCAAGCCTGCGGCCGCCAGGGGCAACCAGACTAAGGGCCGCGGCATTGCCCGGCCCGTCTTTTCAGGTTGATGCTTTGTCAAAGACAAATCGCCGGTAAACCACATATTTCACGCAGAATGAGATGCCGAGGACCAGAATGGTCACAAAGAGATAGTGCAGGTGTGTGTGGCTGACCAGTAACGAGAACAGGCACCACTCCAACGCACGCGCCGCGCCCGATGAGCCTGCGAACCGCAGGAACTGGCGTCCCGCACCTTGTTCAGAAGCATTGAAAATGAGG
>JAEZBH010000332.1 GCA_023427285.1 Pseudomonadota bacterium | reverse complement strand
TGGTCACCCTGCCGGAGGGCACCGAGATGGTGATGCCGGGCGACAACGTGACCCTGACCGTCGAGCTGATCGCACCGATCGCTATGGACCAGGGCCTGCGTTTCGCGATCCGTGAAGGCGGTCGTACCGTCGGCGCGGGCGTGGTTGCCCAGATTCTGAAGTAAGTAAGCTTACCGCCGCTCGGGTTCAAAAAAGATTCACTTTTTTGGCCCGAGCGGCTTTCGCTTTTTCTATTTGTGGTATATGAACGCCGACCGCTCCCGAGACGACTCGGGGCGGTACTGTGCAGTTTACGTTGACGAAGGGTCTGACCCATGGAAACGCAGAACATCCGGATCCGGCTGAAGGCCTTTGATCACCGGGTGCTTGATCAGGCGACGGGTGAAATCGCGAATACCGCGAAGCGGACAGGCGCACTCGTACGTGGGCCGATTCCACTGCCGACCCGGATCGAAAAGTTCACGGTGAACCGGTCGCCGCACGTCGACAAGAAGAGCCGCGAGCAGTTTGAAGTTCGTACCTTCAAGCGCCTGCTGGACATTGTCGATCCGACGCCGCAGACCGTTGACGCGCTGATGAAGCTCGATCTCGCCGCAGGCGTGGACGTTGAGATTAAACTGCAGGCCTAAAAGCTTGCAGTCTCAAGCTTGCCGGATGGTCTGGCAAGCCTCTGACTAAGGAGAGAAGGTGCGATGCGCACCGGAGTTATTGCAAAGAAGGTGGGTATGACCCGCCTGTTCCAGGAGGACGGCCGGCACGTTCCGGTCACCGTTCTGGCACTGGAGGGTTGCCAGGTGGTGGCCCATCGTACCGTAGAAACTGACGGTTACACGGCTGTTCAGCTCGGTGCTGGCACTGTCAAGGTGAAGAACCTGACGAAGCCCGAGCGTGGCCACTTCGCCAAAAATCAGGTTGAGCCCAAGCGCAAGCTGGTCGAATTCCGCGTTGCCGACGATGCTCTCGTCGAAGTTGGCGCGACGATTTCGGCCGATCACTTCGTTGCGGGCCAGCTGGTTGACGTTTCCGGCGAGACCGTTGGTAAGGGTTTCGCGGGCGTCATGAAGCGCTGGAACTTCGGCGGTCTGCGTGCCACCCACGGCGTTTCCGTCAGCCACCGTTCGCACGGTTCGACCGGTCAGCGCCAGGATCCGGGCAAGGTCTTCAAGAACAAGAAGATGGCCGGCCACATGGGTGCTGCCCAGATTACCCAGCAGAATCTTGAAATCGTTCAGACCGACGCCGAGCGTGGTCTGCTCTTCGTGAAGGGCTCCGTGCCCGGTTCGAAGGGCGGCTGGCTGCTGGTGAAGGACGCTGCCAAGGTTGCGCGCCCCGAGGCTGCGCCGTACCCGGCCGCTGTCCTGACCGCTGTCGCTGAGCAGGCGGGAGAGTAAGCCATGAAGGTCGAAATTAAGAACCTTGATGCAGCAACCGTCGGTCAGATCGATCTGATTGAGGAAATCTTTGCACGCGAAGTGCGCGCAGACATTCTTCACCGCGTCGTGACCTGGCAGCTTGCCAACCGTCGTGCTTACGCTCGCGCCGCCAAGGAGCGGAGCGACGTCAAGATGACGTCGAAGAAGATGTACCGCCAGAAGGGCTCCGGCTCGGCTCGCCATGGCAACAAGGCAGCTCCGCAGTTCCGCAAGGGTGGTAAGGCTCACGGCCCGCGCGCTCGCGACTTCGACATTTCGCTGAACAAGAAGATCCGCGCTCTCGGTCTGAAGACGGCTCTGTCCGCCAAGCAGGCTGAAGGCAAGCTGATCGTTCTGGAGAACCTGGCGGTCGGCGAAGGCAAGACCAAGGTGCTGGCGGAAAAGCTGAACAAGCTGGGTCTGACTTCTGCTCTGTTCATCGACGGCGACGCGGTTGACACCAGCTTCAAGCTGGCGGCTTCGAACCTGCCGAAGATCAACGCCCTCCCGGTCATCGGCGCCAACGTCTATGACATTCTGAAGCATGACACGCTGGTTCTGACCAAGGCCGCTGTCGAAAAGCTGGAGGCCCGCTTCAATGGCTGATCTCAAGCATTACGACGTGATCCTGACGCCGGTGATCACCGAAAAGTCGACCCTTGGGTCGGAATTCGGCCAGTACACCTTCAAGGTGGCTCTGGGCGCGACCAAGTCTGACATCAAGGCTGCGGTCGAGGCGCTGTTCGCGGGTGTCAAGGTGAAGTCCGTGAACACCATCGTGCAGAAGGGCAAGACCAAGCGCTGGCGTGGTGCTCCCTACATGCGTTCGGACCAGAAGAAGGCGATCGTGACTCTGTCTGAGGGTTCGATCGACCTGACGGCGCCGGAGTTGAACTAACATGGCATTGAAGCATTACAATCCGACCAGCCCGGCCCGCCGCGGCCTCGTGCTTGTCGATCGCTCGGGCCTGTGGAAGGGTAAGCCGGTCAAGGCTCTGACCCAGGGTCTGTCCAAGTCTGGTGGTCGCAACAACCAGGGTCACGCAACTGCGCGCGGCATTGGTGGCGGTCACAAGCGGACCTACCGTATCGTTGACTTCAAGCGCCGCAAGTGGGACATGCCCGCGACCGTCGAGCGCCTGGAATACGATCCGAACCGCACCGCGTTCATCGCGCTGATCAAGTACGAAGACGGCGAGCTGGCCTACATCCTGGCTCCGCAGCGTCTCTCCCTTGGCGACACCGTGATCGCCGGCCGCAAGGTCGACGTGAAGCCGGGCAACGCCATGGAACTGGGCCAGATGCCGGTTGGCACGATCTGCCACAACGTCGAGCTGAAGCCGCTGAAGGGCGGTCAGATCGCACGTGCAGCTGGTACCTACGCTCAGGTCGTTGGCCGTGACCGTGGTCTGGTGATCGTTCGCCTGAACTCGGGCGAGCAACGCTACATCCAGTCCAACTGCATGGGCACTGTGGGCGCCGTTTCCAACCCGGACAACGCGAACCAGAACCTGGCAAAGGCTGGCCGCAACCGTTGGCTGGGCAAGCGCCCGCTGACCCGCGGTGTTGCAAAGAACCCGGTCGACCACCCGCACGGTGGTGGTGAAGGTCGTACCTCTGGTGGCCGTCACCCGGTTACCCCGTGGGGTAAGCCGACCAAGGGCAAGCGTACGCGCTCGAACAAGGCGACCGATAAGTGGATCGTTCGCTCGCGTCACGCGAAGAAGAAGGGCTAAGGCGAGATGGCACGTTCTGTTTGGAAGGGCCCGTTCGTTGACCTCCACCTTCTCAAGAAGGCGGAAGCTGCTCAGGAAACCGGTGCCGCTAAGAACCCGATCAAGACCTGGTCGCGTCGTTCTACCATCTTGCCGCAGTTCGTTGGTCTGACGTTCAACGTCTACAACGGCAAGAAATTCATCCCGGTCTATGTGTCTGAGGAAATGGTGGGTCACAAGCTGGGCGAATTCGCTCCGACCCGCACTTTCCCCGGCCACGCAGCCGACAAGAAATCGAAGAAGTGAGGCTGAGGCATGGGTAAGCAATCCGCTCCTCGCCGCGTGGGTGACAAGGAAGCGCTGGCCGTCAATACGATGGTCCGCGGTTCCCCGCGCAAGCTCAATCTCGTGGCCGGCCTCATTCGTGGCCGTCCGGTTGCCGAGGCAATCAACATCCTGACCTTCTCGCCCAAGGCTATGGCCAAGGACGTGAAAAAGGTGCTGCAGTCTGCCGTCGCCAACGCCGAGAACAACCACAACCTGGACGTTGACGCCCTGGTTGTTCAGGAGGCCTCGGTCGGCAAGTCGCTTCAGATGAAGCGCTTCATGGCCCGCGCTCGCGGCCGTGGTGCCCCGATCGTGAAGCCGTTCAGCCGCATCCGTATCGTGGTGCGTGAAGTCGAGGAGCAAGCCTAATGGGTCAGAAAACCTCCCCGATCGGTCTGCGTCTGCAGATCAACCGCACCTGGGATTCGCGCTGGTTCGCTGATCGCGCCGAGTACGGC
>JAEZBH010000086.1 GCA_023427285.1 Pseudomonadota bacterium | reverse complement strand
CTCCTGGGCTCAGCATCGAGACTGAGCTTAAGGCTGGCTTAAGCTGACGAGCGCCGATGACGCATACCATTCACCGTGAGGGAATCCGGAATGCGGCTGCTCAAGGCCCTTCTTCTTCTCTTGGCGTTCGGCGCCTACGTCCCCGCCGGATCTGCCGAGTCCGTCCTGCCGGCAGAGCAGTCCTTCACCGTCCGAGCGGAACGCGGGGTTAGCGGTCTCGCGCTACATTGGACGATCGCGAAGGGAACATACCTTTATCGGGACCACATCGCAGTACGGACCAGCAATGGCCGAGATGTCAGGTTCTCAACGCCAACAGGCACGGTCAAGGACGACCCGAATTTTGGCCCGGTCGAAATCTTTCGCCAGGCTGTCAGCGCAACGTTTGCCGACGGCGAAGTGTCTTCGGAGCCGGCGCTTATCGTTACCTTCCAGGGCTGTACGGATGCAGGCCTCTGTTACCCGCCGGTTCACCGGAAGATCGATCTCCAGACCCTGGCGGTAGCCGCCTATGATCCGCTCCTTGCAAAGACGGCCGTTCCGGAAGGCTTCGCTGCCAAGGCAAATCCGGACGATGGATCGGCGCTGCTGGCCGGTGCGCCGTTGGCCTGGACGGCCCTGGCGTTTCTCGGCTTCGGACTACTCCTCTCACTGACGCCGTGTGTATACCCCATGGTGCCGATCCTGGCCGGTATCATCGCCGGGCCAGGCGGCCAGACTGCGGGTTGGCGCCGCGGCTTGCTGTTGTCTGCCGCCTATGTACTGTCGATGGCGACCGCTTATGCGGTTCTGGGCGCTGCCGCGGCGTGGAGCGGCGTCAACCTGCAAGCTGTGCTTCAGGCGCCCTGGGCCATCGGCATCATGGCGGCGATCCTCGTTGCCCTGGCTCTGGGCATGTTTGGCGTGTTCGAACTCGCCGTCCCACGGTTCGGACGAGGAAATGCGGCGGCGATGTCCACTAAAGGCAGCGCGCTGCGTGCGGCGGGGCTGGGCTTCGGCGCCGCGCTGGTCGTTGGCCCCTGCGTGACGCCACCACTTGCCGCCGCGCTCATCTATATCGCTCAAAGCGGCGATCTGACCAAAGGTGCAGTGGCGCTGTTTGCTCTCGGCCTGGGCATGGGCGCGCCTCTCATCCTCTTTGGGGTTTTTGGCGCACAGCTATTGCCACGATCCGGTCCGTGGCTTTTGAAAGTCCGGCAGCTCTTCGGCTTCGTCATGGTCGGCGCGGCCATCGTTCTGGTCTCGCGCATCGTGCCCGGCCAGGTTGCCCTCCTGCTCTGGGCTGCGCTGATGCTGGCGTTCGGCATGTATATCGGCGCGTTCGATCCCCTGCAGCAACATGATGGACTTCCGCGACGGAGCATCAAGGCCGCAGGACTGCTGGCGATCATTTATGGCGGGGCGCTGACATTGGGAGCCAGCGCTGGGGGAGACGACCCGCTCCGGCCCCTCGCCCAATTCGCTGGCGGGGTAAGGCAGCAGAGTTCCGAAGTGCCCCTGGACTTGGCCGCAACAGTAAGCAGCCCGGAGGCGCTCGATGCTGCAATAGGGTCCAAACCCGGCAAGCCGATCCTGATCAAGTTCACAGCCGACTGGTGCACCATCTGCAAGGACATCGAGCGGGACGTTCTGACGAACCCTGCCGTCCGCGCTTCGCTGAGGGATTTCACGGTCATCGCAGCCGACGTGACGCACGACAGCGATGGCTCGCGCGATCTGATGAGACGGCTCCAGGTCGTGGGTCCCCCGACACTGCTCGTCCTCGATGCCGGCTCCCGCAAAGAAATCCCATTCGCACGTACCACCGGCTCCACCACGGCCGATGAATTGAACGCACGGCTCACTGCCGCGCTAACCCCGAAAAGCTGAGAGGGCACCATAATGAATCATGATCGCCGTAGCGTTGTCGCAGGCCTAGGCCTGCTTGCGGCAGCGATGCCCTTCCAAGCCTGGGCGCAGAAGGCAAAGGTCGATGTGGAAGGGATCCTCAATGACCCCGAGACGCCGACCGGCGGGAACCTTAAAGGCGATCTGACGATCGTCACCTTCCTCGATTACAACTGTCCGTTCTGCAAGAAGGCGGCGCCGGATCTCGATCGGGCAGTCAAGGAGGACGGTCGGATCAAGATCGTCTACAAGGACTGGCCGGTCATCACCGAAACGTCAGTCTACGCAGCCCAACTCGCGCTCGGGTCGGCGCATCAGGGGGCGTATGAGCGCGCCCATCATGCTCTCATGGCAGCGCCCGGCAGGAGGTTGAAGCAGGAACAGTTTCTTGCTGCAATCAAGGCCTCCGGCATCGATCTCACACGCCTGCAAGCGGATCTCGATGCGAAGACCGCGCAGATCACCGCGCTTCTGAGGCGCAACATGGCTCAGGCCGACTCCCTCGGCCTACAGGGAACGCCCACCTACCTCATCGGTCCATTGCGTGCCTCGACCCTCGACTACAGCGGGTTCAAAGCCGCGATTGTAGAAGCCCGCAAGCGCCAGGCTGAAGGTTGAATGAGGCCGTTTTCATGACCAAAACCC
>JAEZBH010000065.1 GCA_023427285.1 Pseudomonadota bacterium | reverse complement strand
GTTGACGCCCGATCCGGCGCTGGAGGCTGGCCCCGCTCTGCCGCAGGCGCGCCCGCAGGGCGTGCTCTCCCGCTCCGCGTCCGTTGGCCTGAACGTCCCCGCAACGGGCGGGTTCGACGAGACCTTGTGGACGGGGTCTTCGGGTCCGTTCGTGCGCGACCTGATGCGGGGCATGCCCGCGCCAACGGCCTCGCGCTGGGCGCATGTGCTGCTGCGCAAGGCTCTGGTGACCAAGGCCCCGACGCCCGAAGGCGCGCTGCCCGCCAATTTCGTGGCCGAACGCGCGCACCTGCTGCTGCGCATGGGCGAGGCCGACCTTGCCCGCCGCCTGACCGCGCAGGTGCCTGTGGCCAGCTTCACCCGCCGCATGTTCGACGTGGCACCGCACACTTATATGGCGGCAGGCGACGTGCCGGGATTGTGCCCGCTGGTGCAGACCGGCATCACCGTCTCGTCAGATCCGGTCTGGCCGCTGACGTCTGCCGTGTGCGCCGCGCTTCAGGGCGATGACGCGGGCGCGGTTTTGACGCTGGACCGCGAGCGGGAGAACCGCTCGTCCAAGGCGTTCGACATTCAACTGGCCGAAGTGGTTTCAACGTCGCTGGGCGGCGGGGATCGCGGCGTCAACGTGGTCTGGCCGCAGAACGCAAAGCTGACCACCTACCGCCTCGCCATGGCTTTGGCAGGCGGCATGGAAGTGCCGCGCCAGCGCCTGACCTCGGCCAATTCAGCCGTCAAGGGCTGGATCAGCCAGCAGGGCAACGTGCCGCTGGCCGTGCGGCTGGATGCGGCGCGCACGGCGGCTGCAACCGGCGTGATGCCCGCGCAGGAGTTGCTGAACCTGTGGTCGCTGCAAGCCGCCAGCGTTGATGAATCGGCGCTGCGCACGCTGCCGGTCGGCACGCTGCGCGCTGCCTACAACGCCAAGACAGTGCCCGAGCGGGTGCAGGCCCTGCGCGAATTGTGGGCGACGGCCGCAACGCCGCAGGACCGCGTGGCGCTGTATCTGGCAGGCGCGGATGCAAGCGCGCGGCTGCCGCGCAACAAGGCAGTGGTGGATGCAGCGCCCGAGCTGGGCCGCTCGCTCATTCTGGCGGGCAAGATTCCGGCCGCCAAGGCGTGGTATGACCTTGCCCGCAGCGAGGCCAAGGCGCGCAACCCGCAGGCGGGCGCGGCGCTGATGGGATTGTGGCCGCTGGTGGCAACCGCCGAGGCGCAGGGCGGCATTCCCCATTCGGTCAAGCTGTTCGAGCTGTGGGACGATATGCAGACCGGCGACCGCGCCGAGAAGGCGCGGCGGCGCGAGCTGGTGAGCGCGGCGCTGACCGGGCTTGGCCTGCTGCCGATGGCGGACATGCCGCGTGCGGCCCGCATCGATCTGGTGGACAGCAGCTTCACCCGCCGTCTGCGCGAGGCGGCCAACGGGGGACGCCGGGGCGAGGTGATCGTTCTGGCCGGCGTTGGCCTTGGCGCGGATGCGGCCAAGGTGAGCCCGGCCTACCTGCATGAGATCGTGGGGGCGCTGGCCAACGTTGGTTTGCGGCGCGAGGCGGGGATCATCGCCAGCGAAATCCTTATCCGTAACGGGGTGTAAGTGGGGGGTGTGAACCGGGCCATGAGCAAGCGTGGGCTGACAGACCCGTCTGCCATCGGCCTGTTTCTTGACATGCTCGCCTCGGAGAAGGGCGCGGCCCGCAACACGCTGGCAGCCTACGAGCGCGATTTGCGCCTGACCAGCGAAGCGCTGAAGGGCGGCCTGCTGAGCGCCGACACGGATTCCTTGCGCGGCTGGCTGGCGGACCAGCGGTCGCTCGCCCGCGCGTCCATCTCGCGCAAGCTGTCGTGTCTGCGCCAGTTCTACCTGTTCGCCTTCCGCGAGGGCTGGCGTGCCGACAACCCGGCATCCGACCTGCTGGCCCCAAGTCCGGCGCAGCGCCTGCCCAAGTCTCTGGGGCACGAGGAGGTGGAGCGGCTGTTTGCGGCGGCCAAGGAGCGGCTGGAGCGCGCGCCCGTGCCCGCCAACGTGCGGCTGATCGCGCTGCTGGAGTTGCTCTACGGCTCGGGCCTGCGGGCGACGGAACTCGTCAGCCTGCCGCGCAACGCCATCGCCAAGGACAAACCCTACATCATCCTGATGGGCAAGGGCTCGAAGGAGCGGCTGGTGCCGCTCTCGGGCAAGGCGCTGGCGGCGGTGGAGGCCTGGCGCGCCCACGTTCCGGGCGAGGCGAAGTACCTGTTTCCCTCCGGCGGCAAGAGCGGCCACCTGACCCGCGTGCGGCTGTTTCAACTGGTGCGGGAGCTAGGGTTGGAGGCGGGCGTTCCGCCCGAGAGGCTGTCGCCGCACGTATTACGGCACGCTTTTGCTACCCATTTACTTGACAATGGGGCAGATTTGCGCGCCTTACAGCAAATGCTCGGCCATGCGGACATCGCCACGACGCAAATCTATACGCACGTGGCTGAAACCCGATTGGTTGATTTGGTTAACGAGAAGCATCCGCTGACCGAGTTGCGCAGCCCGGTTGACGGAGCGAAGCGCGATCGTTAGCGTCGCCCGCTTCTGACAAGAGTTATTGACCGGAACATGGTTACCTTTCTCGCCTTTGAACGCCCCATCGCCGAACTGGAGGCGAAGATTGCCGAGCTTCAGGCCGGTGCCGCAGGCCGCGTGGACATTGGTTCTGAAATCAGCAAGCTTCAGGACAAGGTCGACAAGCTGCTGAAGAACACCTACGCCACTCTGACCCCGTGGCAGAAGGCAATGGTGGCGCGGCATCCGAACCGTCCGCACTTCCGCGACATTGTCGGCAGCCTGATCGATGACTTCACGCCGCTGGCAGGCGATCGCGCCTTTGCTGAAGATTCAGCGATCATCGGCGGCATGGGCCGGTTCCGGGGTCAGGCCGTCATGGTCATTGGCCACGAAAAGGGCAACGACACCACCTCGCGCATCAAGCACAACTTCGGCATGGCCAAGCCCGAGGGCTACCGCAAGGCGATCCGCCTGATGCAGATGGCCGACCGCTTCAACCTGCCCATCATCACGCTTGTTGATACGCCGGGCGCGTTTCCGGGCGTGCAGGCGGAAGAGCGCGGCCAGGCCGCGGCCATTGCCCGCTCGACCGAAGCCTGCCTTGCGGTTGAGGTTCCCATCGTCTCCTGCATCGTGGGCGAGGGCGGCTCGGGCGGCGCGATCGCGCTGGCCGCTGCCAACCGCGTGCTGATGCTGGAGCATTCCATCTACGCCGTGATCTCGCCGGAAGGCTGCGCCTCCATTCTGTGGCGCACCTCCGACAAGGCTGCTGACGCTGCCGAGGCGATGAAGCTGACCGCGCAGGATCTGGCAACGCTGGGCGTGATCGACGGCATCGTGCCCGAGCCGCTGGGCGGCGCGCACCGCGACCCGAAGACCGCCATTGCCAACCTGGGCACGGTCATTGATCGCGAGCTGAACCAGCTGACCGGCCTCAGCCGGGCGGAGATCAAGAAAGATCGCCGCGAGAAGTTCCTCTCCATCGGTCGCGCAGGTCTGTAAAGGCCGAACCAGCCGCACGGAGCTGTCTGCATTGACG
>JAEZBH010000054.1 GCA_023427285.1 Pseudomonadota bacterium | reverse complement strand
CAGCCCAGAGTCACGGACGGGGCGGACTCCATCAGCCAAACATTCCTAAAAATATTATGAAAATATCGCCAGCGCAGCTGCCGGCCCCTGCGCCACGGGAACGGACCGCACCAAACAGCACCAGTTTCACACCCCCTGACACTTTATGCCTCTTTCGGTAAAGTGTCATAAGTGACATTTTCAGCATTTTTCGGGACGAATGTTTTAATTCTTATGGCGAAAAGTGTGTCTTAACAGCCACACCAGACCAAACAGGTAAGGGCGACTTTCAAGCAAAGCGCCTGCCTTGCGCTTCAGAGAGCGCGACCAACAAAGAGTTTAGAGCGTGCGGCCTGCTTGCCGCGCTGGTCGCAAACCGCGCTAATGCGAACGAGAAAGGGCGCGGCGTTGCCCTGCAACCCGCGCCCTCAATTCGGCTCTAACAACTCAAACCGGCAATCAGACAACAGGATCAGAACATCAGGGAATGACCGGCTCGGCATCGCTCACTGTTGCCTGCGGCTCACTGCGCCTGCCCGCAGCCGCCGGATTGACAAGGTCCTTCGCCAGCTCGCTCAGCATCTCGTCCACGCTCTTGTCCTCCTCCATCAAACGATGGAGGGTTTCAGCCTCGCTCATCCGGTCCATGGTCTTGGCATAGGCCGCTGCCGTGCCCAGCCCGGCGATCTGGTGGTGGATCAGGCGCTGAAGCGAAGCGATCACGCCGGCATCCCGCAGCGCGGGCGACCCGCTGACCTTGCCCATCTTGCGCGTCTCGATCACCAGCGCTTCCATTGCGTCATCTTCATGAACATCGGGCGCGGCATCGCACCGGGCCAGAATACCGGCGATCTCCTCCTGCTGGCGGCGCAGCGGCACACGGTACTCGGCGAATTGCTGGCGGATCGCGCCGTGCTCCACCGTTCCCTCCAGCTCCTGAAGCAGGTCTTCCATCTGACCCTTGGCGCTGTGAAGCTCCTGTAGCTCGTTGATATAAAGCGTCTGGAAATTGTCGATGGCCGACGCGCCGGAGGTAAATGGCTTGGCCATCATGCGGAACATGTTGGAGTAGCCCTGACGCAGCGGCACGTTGTCGGTCAGCGATGCCTTCATGGGGCAATAGCGCGTGGCCGCGCGCGCCAGCAGCGAGGCGCTGGCCAATCCGAAAAGCCCTCGCTTCAGGGCGCTGCCCCGGCGGGTGCCCGCCAGCAGCGCAATGCCGCCCAGGATGGAGAGCACGCGCTCCGTACCCGTCACGTTGCGCCGGGTATGATAGTGGGTGCCTTCGGCAGACCGGTTCGCCATGGTCCATGCGCTCCTTTGTTTTAGAACAGAGTCTGGGAAGCAGGGATTGCCCCCGCCCGGTGATCTGCTCCCTAAACACATGGCCGAAGCGACCGTTCCGCCTCGCACGCCGTTCTCAGACACTCCCGTTCAGCTTGCCGCACACCTGCGCCACAATCTCGAACGAGCGCAGGCGCGCGCCATGATCGAAAATCTGTCCGTTGACGATGATTTCATCAACGCCGGTCTTCTTGATGAAGTCCCGCAATTGCGCCTCCACCATCTCGGGCGTGCCAACCGCCGTGCAGGCCAGCATCTGCTCCACGCCATATTGCTCCGCCGGGGTCCAGAAGCCGTCCATGCTGTCGCGCGGGGGCGGCAACTGGCCAATCTGGCCGCGTCGCAGCAGCGTGAACTGCTGCTGGGCAGAGGTGAACAGGCGCCGCGCCTCCTCCTCGCTGTCCGCCGCGAACACATTAATGCCCGCCATCGCATAGGGTTTGGCAAGGCTGGCCGAGGGCTTGAACAGTGCCCGGTACTGCGTCAGCGCCTCCGTCAGGTAGGTTGGCGCAAAGTGAGAGGCAAAGCCGTAGGGCAGGCCCAGATGCGCCGCCAGCTGTGCCCCGAACAGGCTGGAGCCCAAAATCCAGAGCGGCACGTTCAGCCCCTCGCCCGGCACTGCGCGCACGGCCTGCCCCGGCTCGGCGGGCGCAAAGTAGCGCTGAAGCTCAACCACATCCTGCGGGAAGCGATCGGCGCTGTTCACATAATCCCGCCGCAGCGCCCGCGCCGTCACCTGATCCGTGCCCGGCGCGCGGCCCAGTCCCAGATCGATCCGCCCCGGATAGAGCGATTCAAGCGTGCCGAACTGCTCCGCCACCACCAGCGGCGCGTGGTTGGGCAGCATGATGCCGCCCGCGCCCACCCGGATCGTCCTGGTGCCTTCGGCTATGAAGCCGAGCGCCACTGCGGTCGCCGAACTGGCGATGCCCGGCATGTTGTGGTGCTCGGCCATCCAGAAGCGCGTGTAGCCCCAGCCTTCCGCATGGCGGGCAAGATCGCGGCTGTTGCGCAGCGCCTCTCCGGCATTGCTGCCCTGAACGACCGGCGTGACGTCAAGAACGGAATAGGCAAGCACGATAATCCCCTATGCGGTTTTGCGGAGTTCGGGTGAGCCCCCAATGTGAAACCTGCCTGCCGCCCGATCAAGCTGCCATGCGCAACAGCACGCGGCCTGACCCGTTGTGGTTTGAC
Source organism: Pseudomonadota bacterium (assembly GCA_023427285.1). Classification (GTDB taxonomy): domain Bacteria; phylum Pseudomonadota; class Alphaproteobacteria; order Sphingomonadales; family Sphingomonadaceae; genus Pedomonas. The sequence goes on along the minus strand of JAEZBH010000054.1, from coordinate 2,147 downwards.
GAACCCCATCAGGTATCAGGGAGAATGCGACATGGCTGAAGGCAACAAATCGGCAGGCCCCAAAGCGGCAGGCAACATGCCGGGCATCGGGCTGACCACCCGCCAGGGCCATCCTGTGTACGACAACCAGAACACGCGCAGCGTCGGCCCGAGGGGTCCGCTCGTGCTGGAAGATTACCAGTTTCTGGAAAAGATCACCCACTTCGACCGGGAGCGCATTCCTGAGCGCGTGGTCCATGCGCGCGGCGCGGGGGCTCACGGCTGGTTCGTGCCGACCGGCCGGGCCGGAGACGTTGCGATCGATGAGTTCAGCCGGGCCAAGGTGTTCCACAAGGGAACCAAAACGCCGGTGTTCATCCGCTTCTCAACGGTTGTTCACGGCGGCCACAGCCCCGAGACCCTGCGCGACCCGCGCGGCTTCGCCATCAAGTTCTACACTGAAACCGGCAACTGGGATCTAGTCGGCAACAACCTGAAGGTGTTCTTCATCCGCGATCCCATCAAGTTTCCCGATCTGGTTCACGCCTTCAAGCCGGACCCGGTTTCCAACCGCCAGCACCCGAACCGGATTTTTGACTTTCTGAGCTTAACGCCTGAATCCACCCATATGGTGACGTGGCTGTTCAGTCCGTGGGGCATTCCGGCCAGCTATCGCGAGATGCAGGGCTCGGGCGTCAACACCTACAAGCTGGTCAACGCCCACGGTCAAACCGTGCTGTGCAAGTTCCATTTCCAGCCCAAGCTGGGCGTGCGCAATCTCCGCCAGGAGGAAGCCAACGCCATCCAAAGCACCAACTTCAACCACGCCACGCAGGATCTCTATGAAGCCATCGCGCGGGAGGAATACCCCGAATGGGACATGTTCATTCAGGTCATGAGCGATGATGACCACCCCGAGCTGGACTGGGACCCGCTGGATGCCACCAAGCTGTGGCCCGAAGACCAGTTCCCCCTGATGCACGTCGGCCATGTGGTGCTGGACCGGAACCCTACCGATTACTTCAATGAGGTGGAGCAGGCGGCCTTTGGCACCGGCGTTCTGGTGGACGGCATCGACTTCTCCGACGACAAGCTGCTGCAAGGCCGCACCTTCGCCTACTCCGACACCCAGCGTTACCGGGTGGGGCCGAACTACCTGCAACTGCCCATCAACGCGCCCCAGTGTCCGTTTGCCACCAACCAGCGCGGCGGCCAGATGTCCTACTTCGTGGACGGGGCGGATCAGGGCACGGACCCGCACATCAACTATGAGCCGTCCAACCGCAACGGACTGCGCCAGCAGGACCGGCTGGGGCCGCCGCCGCGCATATTCGTGGAGGGCCAGGTGGGCCGCCAGCCAATCGAGCGGCCCTGCAATTTCAAGCAGCCGGGGGACCGCTGGCGGATGTTCTCTGAGGAAGAGCGGCAGGAGCTGGTGAGCAACCTCATCGGCGCGCTGTTGCAGTGCGACCCGATCATTCAGGAGCGCATGGTCACTCACTTCACCCAGTCCGACCCGGACTATGGCCGACAGGTCGCCGAAGGGCTCGGCATCCGCACTCCGGCACCCGCCTCCGCGTCCTGAACCCGGTCAGAATGGGGGCCATTATCGGCGCAGGGAAACCGCTCCCTGCGCCGTATTCGTGTGTGCGCCATCGCCGCCGAACGGTCTTTTGCGAATAACTCTCATTTGTACTTTCCGTCCCGCTTCAGACTCTTTATAGAAACGATATGTCTGATTCGACCGCCCGTGATGACGCTAAAAACCGGAACCGCCGGGGCTTCTGGCTGCGCCATATCCAGCAATGGCACTGGATCAGCTCGGGCCTCTGCCTCATCGGTATGCTGGTCTTCGCCTTCACCGGCATCACCCTGAACCACGCCAGCGAGATCGAAGGCGCGCCGCAAGTGACCTCGCAGGAAGCGGTCCTTCCCGCGCCGCTGCTCGACAGCCTGCGCTCCGGCGCTGAGGAAGGCGAAGCCCCCCTGCCCGCCCCCTTGCGCGGATGGCTGAGCGATGAACTTAACGTCTGGGTCGATGACCGCGCCGCCGAATGGTCGCAGGATGAAATTTACCTCTCCCTGCCCCGCCCCGGCGGCGATGGCTGGCTGACCGTTGACCGCGAAACCGGCGATGTCGTCCACGAGACAACCGATCGCGGCTGGAT
>JAEZBH010000546.1 GCA_023427285.1 Pseudomonadota bacterium | reverse complement strand
CGGTAAGCCCAGGCCATGCCAATGTTGCTGTGCGTGCCCCAACCGGGCCGGACGGCGTGATTGTTGTTATCGATCCAGGTTTTCAACGACGCTGGCGTGGCTCCCCACGTTGGGGGAAGAGCCTCGGCCGGGCATTCCGCATTGGGCGAAGGGCTCGTTTGAGACGCGGGATTCCACGTCGCGACGTTGCTCCAGCTTGTGTAGCCTGTCGCCCCATTTCCACTGGTCAGGGTTCCGCTGCGGCGGGCCCGCAATTTAGTGGTGTCGACGGTGCCATTGGACTTCAGGATGCTTTGTCCTGCCAAGCGGTCGGTTCCATGGTACCAAGTCTTCAGCATCTTTTGCCAGATGCCGTCATCTGGAGTGCTGATCTTGTAGAGGTTGTTCGGCAGGAGTGGGGGAGCCAACTGCGGCATGAAAAGCGGTACGCCGCCGGTGCCCGGTGTTCGGGCGTGAGTATCGTGCGCGCCATCGTTCATAAATGTCGTGGGCGTCGAGATATCCTGAATGGTGTATGCAGCCTCGATGCAGCCCGCCCAACCGAGCTTGTTGGTGGATGAAGCGCGGGCATTCGTGAACGGCGGCATTTTGTGGACGTATTGGTCCTTGAGCAGCCAGCCGGTATTCACGGTTGTCGTATAAGGAATAATGCCGATGGCGAGATTGGCATGGGTGTCTGAATCGCCAGCGTAAACGGTATCGATGAAGGTTTTTGCAGCGTCGCGCAGCGCTTTGATTCTGGTTTGACCGCCTGTGCTGAAAGACATCGAATAGGTGTTGTCGAGCACGAGGATGGCTTCGAGCGCGTTGATCTTCTTGCCGGTGGCGACTTCGGCCTTGGCTTCCAGATCAAGCGTTGCCAGCTTCTCCCCGAACATGTGCAGGAAGAAGGTGGGGAAGGCGACTTCTGCCTCAAGGCGCAGGTTCACGATGTCGGCATCGGCGGGGTTGGGAGCTTCCTCGGGCGTGATGTCGAACCGCGTCAGCGTGGTGCGCATGTAGCCGTCAGGGAAGTTCGCCTTGAAGTACCTCTCGATTTCCTCGTTGCGCTTGTCGGTGTCGCCAATGACGGTGCCGCCCGCCAGCACAGCGGCGTCAACAGCCGCGCGCAACTGCGACTTCACCATGTAGGCCGAGCCGATGTCCACCGACGCCCCGATGACGCCGAGCAGGGGTACAAGGGCGGATGCTACAAGCGGAATGGTGTTGCCGCGGGTGTTGGTCAGCAGCTTGCGCACGCGCCTCTGCCAGGAGGGCCCGTTCGGTGATGGCGCAAACTTTATCGCTCGTCCCAAGCGCATGGCGATTCCCCGGTCCATCGGTTGCATATCGGCGCCAGCACGGCTGGCACTTCTCCGACCATGGACGAGACAATAGGAAATTCGCGTTAACGGTATGCAAACAGGCACCGTTAAGATTTGGGCTAAAGGTTGTTAACCCAGAATTTGGCCGGACAGCGCGCGGCCTTCATGCGAAAACTCCCGCCGTGCAGGGCGCGGCGGGAGTTGCTGACGGGTGCGGATGCTCAGGGCCTATTCAGCGCTTGGCGCTGCCGTCTTGGGCGTTCTCAGCTCCGGTGGCGGCAGCCTGTTCCTGCGGTTCCGACTGTTCCTGCGGTTCCGACTGTTCCTGCTGTTCCGACTGTTCCTGCGGTGTCAGGGCATCTGCGGGCTGGGCTTCGTCATCGCCGAAGATGTCGTCTTCCTCGGTCGGCGGCGCAATCTTGCCGTCGGAAATGGCAAAGGCGCGGTTCTGCTCGTAGGCCGAGCGAATGAAGACGTATTGATCGTCTGCCGAGTTCAGAAGCGGATCAAGCGTGTCGATGGCTTTGGCGCGCATATCGATGAGGCGGGCGCCAAGCAGGCCGAAGGATGCCTCGGTGCCGAATTCCTTGGTGACGGCGATGTCCACCGGATCGGTGATGAACAGGACGATATCGCCAAGGAAATCGCGCGGGTTCGACGGGCCGAGGAAGGGAATAACCAGATAGGGGCCGGATGGCACACCCCAGGTGGCCAGCGTCTGGCCGAAATCCTCGCGTTGCTCGTAAACGTCCAGCTTGGTTGCCGGGTCCCACAGGCCGCCCACGCCAACGGTGGTGTTGATGAGAAAGCGGCCGAGCGCGTTGGCGGCAACATCCGGCTTGAACTGGAGCAGGGCGTTCACGAACGTGAACGGCTCGCGCAGATTGCTCAGGAAGTTGCTGATCCCCCGGCGCACCGGCTTGGGCGTGATGGCGCGGTATCCCTTGGCGACGGGCTTCAGGATGGCGCGGTCCACATCCATGTTGAACTCATGGATTGACCGGTTGGTCTGCTCGAACGGGTCCTCATCGGCGGCGCGTGCCGGCCCCGCCAGCGATACCGACAGTGCCAGAAGCGTGGCAGCGCCAAGGAGCAGCTTTTTCCTGTGGTCGGTCATGATGAGGCCTTTCGAAACTGAACCGTCACATACACACCCTGGCAGTTGCGCATCTGAATTGCGATAACACCGCTGCTTGAGGCCATACGTCTTATAGGGAATGTTGTTTCGGAGGAATGTTGACCCGGGCGGTGAGGCGCGCGCCTGCTGCCGGGGGACGCGGTCACGAGGCTTGAGTGTCGGCCTTGCCCTGCATGCTCTCATGATGGCGGATGACTTCATCGATGATGAAGCGCAGGAACTTCTCGCAGAACTCGGGGTCCAGATTGGCGTCCTGTGCCAGACGGCGCAGGCGGGCGATCTGCTGGCTTTCCCGGTTTGAATCGGCAGGGGGCAGACCGGTGCGGGCCTTGTATGCGCCAACCTTCTGGGTGACCTTGAAGCGCTCGGCCAGAAGATAGACAAGGGCCGCATCAATGTTGTCGATGCTCTCGCGGTAGGCTGCCAGCGTTTCGTCCATTGTTTGCTCCCGTTTTGTAAGCCATAGGGCCTGCGTGTGCGTCCGGTCGTGGAACCTGACCACATCCGCTGAGCGTTTGCGGCGAATCGCCACCATGCTGGGAATGGTCTGGGGCCGTCGGCTGTTGGACGTTATGGGCGTTTTATCTGATCGGAATAGCATTGCTAGAGGGCAATGTAACAAGTTTACTGCATTAGCGGCCATCGGTGGCGTAAAATCGGGCCATATATAGTCAGGAAAGCTGACGTGTCTTTGCGGGGTGTATATCCGTCAGGCGTCTTTTTGATGCGATCGGACGTTCTGAAATGCGGTTGTCGCGTGACTTCGAGTGAAAGCATGGGTACACGCTGCTGCCAAGATCAAGGAGTGACGGTGTGACAGCAAGCATCCAACCTTTGCGGGCAGAATTCGCCAAGGCGCCCAGTATTGACCGGCTGCAAGCGCTGGTGGGGCAGGATCTGGAAGCCGTCAACCGCATCATCATCGAGCGGATGCAAAGTCCGGTCGCCATGATTCCCGAACTTGCGGGCCACCTCATCGCCTCCGGCGGCACGCGCCTGCGCCCGATGCTGCTGCTCGCTGCCAGCAAGCTGCTTGGCTACGAGGGCACGCGTCACCATGCTCTGGCCGCCGCCGTCGAGTTCATTCACACGGCAACGCTGCTTCATGACGATGTGGTGGACGGCTCTGACCTGCGCCGTGGCCGCAAGACCGCCAACATCATCTGGGGCAACCAGCCGAGCGTGCTGGTGGGCGATTTCCTGTTCGGCCGCTCGTTCGAGCTGATGGTGGAAGACGGCTCGCTGCGCGTTCTGGGCATTCTGAGCCGCGTGGCCGCCATCATGGCGCAGGGCGAGGTGGATCAGCTGACCACCGCCCGCGACGTGGAAACCACCGAAGATCGTTATCTGGGCGTCATCACTGCCAAGACCGCCGTGCTGTTCTCGGCCTCCTGTCAGGTGGCCGCTGCCATCATGGAGACGGATGCGGCGAGCGAGGCGGCGATGGAAGCCTATGGCCGCTATCTCGGCATTGCCTTCCAGCTGGTGGACGACGCGCTGGACTACAACTCTGATGCTGCCGTGATGGGCAAGGAAGTGGGCGATGACTTCCGCGAGGGCAAGGTGACCCTGCCGCTCATTCTGGCCTACCAGCGCGGCACCGAGGAAGAGCGCGAGTTCTGGCGTCGCACCATCGGCCGCCTGAAGCAGGACGAAGGCGACCTGGAGCGGGCAACCGCCATCATGAACCGTCACGGCTCCATCAGCGATACGCTGGGCCGCGCCCGCCACTATGGCCAGCTGGCCAAGGAGGCGCTGGCGTCCTTCCCGGATGGCGAGGCCAAGGACTGCCTGATCGAGACGGTCGATTTTGCCATCGCGCGGGCATACTGACGTTTTTTATCATTCGATACGTTTGACGCAGGAGGGGCTTACCCCTCCTGCAC
>JAEZBH010000536.1 GCA_023427285.1 Pseudomonadota bacterium | reverse complement strand
GGGTAAGCCTGATCTTGATCGATATCGTGATCCGGCGTACCATCAAGGCCAGAAGGAAGAGGAGTTCCAACATCCTTGCTCTCCTTCTGGAAGCAACGGGAGAAATCCCGCCAATCGCCGGGGCGGCCCAACCGCTCCGGCGATTTTATTTTGGGACCGGATCAAACCCGATTTCAATAAAAACAGTGAAATTTCAATGAATTAATATGCAACGACTTCTTGATAGTCAAAAACCTATTTACATTGCAAATGAACCATGAGACAAGGGGAGCGTACTCGTTCCTGTTTGCGTGATGTGACTGAAGCTAATGCAAACTGGGGGGAGCGAGGATGTCGGGGCTGTTCTGTTTTCTGGTGATGCTGCTTGCGGCCACCCTGCGGCTTGCCCGGCGCGCAACAGCCCACCCATGCGCGGCCGGAACAACGAACAGGGGGTGCAGGAGGAACAGGTTCCCCCTGCATTCTTTCCCCTTTGACCAGCAGACCCTACTGCGCCAGGCGCAGCAGCACGTCGCTCATGCGCTTGGAGAAGGCCGCAAGGTCGGGCAGCGGCTCGCCCTCAAGGATGCGGGCCTGATCGAGCAGCAACTGGCTGGCAAGCGCGATGGTGTCGTACTGGCCGTCCTGACCGGAGCGGTCCGCCAGTTGGCGCACCAGATCGTGGCGCGGGTTGATTTCCAGAACGCGCGGCGCGACGGACTGGAGCCGGTCGTGGGCCTTCAGCATCCGGCTGAGGCGCAGGTCCATGTCGCCTTCGTCGGCAACGAGGCAGACGGGGCTGTCGGTCAGGCGCTCGGAGGTGCGAATGTCCTTCACGGCATCGCCCAGCACGCCCTTCATCACGGCGATAAGGCGGGAGACGTCGCCCTCGGGTGCGGCCTCGCCCAGATCCTTGGCCTCGCCGAGAGCAGACAGGTCCGCGCTCGATGCCTTGGTGATGGACTGGAACGGCTTGCCGTCGAACTCGTGGACAACGCCGAGCCAGAAGTCGTCGATGGGATCGGTCAGCAGCAGCACCTCGATGCCACGGGCCTTGAAGCCCTCAAGCTGCGGGCTGCGGGCAGCGCCCTCATCGGTGGTGAGGTAGTAGATCGCCTTCTGGCCGTCCTTCATGCGCGAGACATAATCGGCAAGGCTGGTCCAGCCGTCCTGCGCCGAGGACTTGAAGCGGGCCAGCTTCAGCAGCTCCTCGCGGCGCTCGAAGTCTTCATAGAGGCCTTCTTTCAGCACGCGGCCAAACTGACCCCAGAACTTCAGGTAGGTCTCGGGCTCGCTCTCGGCCATTTTGGCATAGTCGGCGAGCACCTTGCCGGTGATCGCCTTCTTCATCGCCGCCAGCACCGGGTTGTACTGAAGCATCTCGCGCGAGATGTTGAGCGCCAGATCCTGCGCATCAACAACGCCGCGCATGAAGCGCAGGTAGGCGGGCAGCAGCTCCTCGCAGTCGTCGGTGATGAAGACGCGCTTCACGTACAGCTTCACCCTGGACTTGCGCTCGGGATCATAGAGATCGAACGGGGCATGGCTGGGCGTGAACAGCAGGCAGGTGTATTCCAGCTTGCCCTCCACCTTGTAGTGGAGGGTGCGCAGCGGCTCGTCGTACATGCCGCTGATGTGGTGGTAGAACTCGATGTAGTCCTTGTCCTCGATGTCGGACTTCGAGCGGGTCCACAGCGCCTGCGCGGTGTTGGCCGTCTCGGGCGTCTCCCCGACTTCCGCCAGCTTGATGGGAATGTCGATGTGGTCGGAATAGGTGCGGATAATGGAGGCGAGGCGGTGCTTCTCAAGGAACTCCGTCGCGTCTTCCTTCATGTGCAGCGTGATGGTGGTGCCAACGGCGTCGCGCTCGGCGGGCTCGACGGTGAAGCTGCCAAGACCGTCGGACTCCCACGCCCACGCCTCATCGGAACCGGCGCGACGGCTGACGACGCGCACCTTGTCCGCCACCATGAACGCCGAATAGAAGCCGACGCCGAACTGGCCGATCAGATCCGGCGCGCTGGTTTTGGTATCGGCATTCTTGGCGGCCTCCATGAAGCGAGCGGTGCCGGAGCGGGCAATGGTGCCCAGATTCTCGATCAGCTCTTCCCGGCTCATGCCGATGCCGGTGTCGGACAGGGTGAGCGTCCTTGCGGCCTTGTCGATGGTGATGGTGATCTCCAGCGGCGCATCGCCCAGCAGCTCAGGATTGGTCAGCGCCTCGTAGCGCCGCCGGTCGCAGGCGTCCGCCGCGTTGGAGATCAGCTCCCGCAGGAAAATCTCGCGCTCGGAATAGACCGAGTGCACCATCATATGCAGCAGCCGGGCAACTTCGGCCTGAAAACCAAAGCTCTCCGAGTTCACCGCGTCACGATCGGCCATAGCGTTCCCATCCCTCATGTTGGCGTTGAAGATCAGTCAGCGCTGTAGGTAGGAAGCCGCCGCGCCATAGAAAAGGGGGGTAAGCTCAGGCTGCGCTTATCCTTTTTACGATCCGGCGACGCCGAACAGATGAGCCGCCACATCGCTTGGCAGCAGGAAGGCAAAGGCGCGCATGCGGTTCAGCGCCTCAGCCTCGGCCTCAGCCGTTTCGGCGCTGCCCTGCGGCGCGTGATGCGCGTTCACCCGCACCCAGACGCCGGAGTCAGTCTGCGCATCATCGCGCGCACCAAGCAGGGTCAGCACCACGCCATCGAAGGTTTCGGCCATCACCATGGTCGCACCGCCCCACGCAAGGTCGTTGGCGGGGCGCACCTGCTCCGAGCGCAGGTTGCCCAGCGCCTCCACCGCCTGCCGCACCGCCTCGGCATTGACCGGCGCGCCTGCATCGGCCTCAACGCGCTGGAACGGGGCAGAGGCGCTGGCGCGCTCGAAAGTGGCAAGACGGGCATCGGGCGTCATGACGCGCAGCACGCGCACGCGCTCAGGCGCAAGGGTTGGAATGGCAAGATCGGCCCACCGCTCGGCAGACAGGGGGATTTCCGGCACATGGCTGACGAGCATGGGCTGACCTGCATCCTGCACCAGGAGCGCCTGCCCATTCTCCGAACCGGCTTCCGGCTGGAGCGTAATCAGCGCCAGCCCCTTGCCCGCCGAGTCGGCCAGCGCGATGGCGTAGGATTTCTCAGCATCAAGACGAGACGGCAGCGCCGGTGCGCCCTCTTCCCGTTCGACCAGCCGCATGTTGGCCAGATCGTCCAGCAGGGTCTCGACCAGGGCCTCGCGCACAGGGGCATCGCCCGCGCTGGAGACCAGCCACGCGCCGTCCGGCGCTTTGGTGAAGCCGATGGTGTCCTGCCCATAGCGGATGGTGAGTTGGGCGATCCGGTCGCGCTGCTCCGTCAGGATCGGCAAGGCCCGTTCGGCAAAGACATTCTGCCGGACCAGTATGACCGCCGCCACGATCAATCCGACAACCACACAGGCCAGAGCCAGCCCCTTCCACACAGGCCGCATCCGCTATCTCCTTGACGTTGCGATCGAACGCGCCGCACACGGCAGTGCCCGGCACGGGTTCGGAAGCGCCATGTTTAACGGCAAATGGCCTCAGCCCCAACGTTTAATGCAAACGCAGGCTTTGCAGGACAGAGTCAGGGCAAGCGAAACAGGGGGCGGATCAGACGGTTGAGGGCCGCGACGCGTCGACTTCCTGGCATTCCACCAGCACCGGCTGCGCAACGACAGGGATCTCTGCCCGCGCGCTGCCCGGTTCATACCCGAGCACCACGAGCACCGATTCGTTACGATCATCATGCGCGGGAGAAGCGAAGAACTGGATGTTGGCAGCTGCAAGCATCAGCAAACACGTCAGAATTCCGACGAGGCCGCCAATCCCGAGTTTCGCCCTATTCATCGCAGCTGCTTTCCTCATGGTGGAACTGTTTTTAGCAGCTGCAACGCGACAGGTCGAGGTTATTTGGCGACCATCCACTGCGGAAGGGGAAGATTTCTTTCCTCAAGCCACTCTGGGTTGAAAATCTTGGACAGGTACTGGCGACCGGAATCGCACAGGATCGTCACGATCGTCTTGCCCGGACCGAGCTTGCGGGCCAGATGCACGGCACCGGCCACGTTGATGCCGGTGGAGAGGCCAACGAACAGGCCCTCGTACTGCATCAGGTCATAGACGTAGCGCAGCCCTTCCTCATCGGACACGCGGAACCACGCATCGATCGGCGCGCCGTCAAGGTTGGCGGTGATGCGGCTCTGGCCGATGCCCTCGGCAACCGAGCTGCCCTCGGCGCTGAGTTCGCCCTTGTCGAAGTAGTTGAACAGCGACGCGCCGTAGGGGTCCGTCAGGGCAACGACGATATCCTCGTTGAACTCCTTCAGGCCAAGACCCACGCCCGCCAGCGTGCCGCCGGTGCCCACAGCGCAGGTAAAGCCGTCGATGCGGCCCTGCGTCTGCTCCCAGATCTCGGGCGCGGTCGTCTTGATGTGCGCCAGCCGGTTGGCGGTGTTGTCGAACTGGTTGGCCCAGATGGCGCCCGGCGTCTCCTCGGCGATGCGGCGCGAGGTGTGGACGTAATGGCCGGGGTTTGAATAGGCCGCAGGCGGCACCAGAATCAGTTCCGCCCCCAGGGCGCGCAGGGTGTCCTTCTTCTCCTGCGACTGGGTTTCGGGAATGACGATGATCGTCTTGTAGCCCTTGGCGTTGCCGACGACCGCAAGACCGATGCCGGTGTTGCCCGCCGTGCCTTCAACGATGGTGCCGCCGGGCGTGAGCAGCCCGCGCTCTTCGGCATCGGCAATGATGCCGAACGCCGCGCGATCCTTCACCGAACCGCCGGGGTTCAGGAACTCGGCCTTGCCCAGAATGGTGCAGCCGGTTTCCTCCGACGCACGCTGGAGCTTGATGAGCGGGGTATTGCCGATAAGCGGCAGCACGCTGTCGGCAACGTCGGGGCGCGGGGCGATGCGATTAAAAGTCATGACACTGGTTTACTGTGCCCGCGAGACGCCTTCAAGGCGCTCAGGCACGAGAAATTCAATGCCGCATCCAAAGATTTTCTGTCTTTGAAATTCGCAGCATGGAGAGGCCTCTCTCAGCCATGGCAATTCATGAAATACCAGCTAATAACATTGGGACACAATAATTCAGAAAAAAGGTTGCTGACGATGGTAAACACCCCCACCCCCTCGATTTCCGCTGAACCCGCATTCGACCCCCGCGCTTTCCGGTCTGCGCTCGGGCAGTATGCAACCGGGGTTGCCATCGTGACGGCGCTTGATGAAACCGGCCGCCCGGTCGGCATGACCATCAACTCCCTTGCCTCGGTCAGCTTAGAGCCGCCGCTGGTGCTGTGGTCTGTGCAGCTGAACACCACCTCCTCGCAGGCCTTCCGCACCTGCAAGCGGTTTTCGGTCAACATTCTGGCCGCCGACCAGCAGGACACCGCCATGCGCTTTGCCCGCACGGACGAGCACAAGTTCCTCGACTTCCCGGTGGACACCGGCCTTGGCGGCGTGCCGCTCATTCCGGGCGCGCTGGCAACGTTCGAGTGCACGACGTGGGCCGTCTATCCGGGCGGGGATCATGAGATCATCGTCGGCCAGGTGGAGAATTTCGTCGCTCGCCCCGGCGCGGCGCTCGGCTTCCATCAGGGCAAGTTCCTGACGCTGGAGCCGCCGCTCTCCTGAGCGAAGGACACCCCCGGCATCGAACTGGCGGCATCGAACTGGCGGCATCGAACAGGCAAAGGGAAGGACGGGAGACAATGCGGCAGGCCCTCGGGCTCTTGCAGGCGCAGACGCAGCAGGGGCTGCGCAAACTGCGACGCGCCATCGCCCGCACGGCACTGCTGCTTGGTCTCGGGCTTGTCGGCGCATGCGACAAGCCCGCCGATCCTCTCCCAAGCCCGGACGCGCGCACGCCGGGGGTGCTGGTTCGGCTGAGCGGCGATGAGGTGCAGAGCCTCGATCCGCACAAGGTCTCAACCGTTGAAGACGTGCGCGTTGCGTCCGAAATGTTCGAGGGGCTGGTGCGCTACGGGGCAACTGGTGCGCCCGAGCCCGGCCTTGCGGAAAGCTGGGCCGTCTCTGACGACGGGCTCGTGTGGACCTTCAGCCTGCGCGAGGATTTGCGCTTCTCCGACGGAGCGGCGCTGACGGCGGCAGACGTGGTTGCCAGCTTTCAGCGACTGATGACGCCCGCCACGACTGCGCCCAACGCCAACCTGTTCGACGCCATTGAGAACGCGCCTGCCGTTCTGGCGGGCAAGGCCGCGCCGGATCAGCTTGGCGTTCAGGCGCTGAATGCGCGCACCGTTCAAATTCGCCTGACCCGCCCGTTCCCCGCATTTCTGGAATTGCTGGCGCACGCGGCGGCCAGCGTGCTGCCGACCCATGCGCTGGCGCAACATGGCGACGGCTGGGTGAAACAGCGCCCGCTCGTCGGCTCCGGCCCGTTCCGCCTGAAGGAGTGGCGGCTGCACAGCGCCCTCAAGCTGGAGCGCAACCCCGCCTACCATGATGCTGCAAACGTGGCTCTGGCGGGCGTCGAGTACCGCCCGGTGCAGGACGACCAGACCGCGCTGCGCCTGTTCCGGGCCGGAAGCGCAGACGTGCTGACGGATTTCCCGGCCCGCGACCTGCCGCTTTTGCGCCGCACGGTGGCGGATGCCGTTCGCATCGCGCCCTACCGGGGCACCTATTACTTTGCCTTCAACACGCGTCGTCCCCCGTTCGACGATGTGCGCGTGCGCCGGGCGCTCGCCATGTCTGTTGATCGGGAGATTCTGGTGAACAAGGTCATCGGCCTCGGCACGCCCGTGGCGTGGAGCGTGGTGCCGCCGCATCTGGCAGGCTATGGCCCCGCCGTGCTGCCCGGCTTTGCCCGCTGGCCCGACGCAAAGCGCATGGACGAGGCGCGGCGGCTGCTGGCCGAGGCGGGCTACGGCCCCGACAAGCCGCTTGAGTTCTCCATTCGCTACAACACGGACGTGGAGCACCGGCGCGTGGCGCTGGCGCTCGCCCAGATGTGGAAGCCGCTGGGCGTTGTCGCCCGCATCGGGAATGCAGAGGCCGCCGTACACTTCGCGGCGCTCAAGACGGCGGATTTCACGCTCGCGCGCTCCGGCTGGATTGCGGACTATTCAGGGGCCGAGAATTTTCTCTCGGTTTTCCTGTCTGACGCTGGCCCTCTCAATTATCCGGGCTATGATGAGCCACACTATGATTTGCAGGTCCGCGAGGCGCTCAGGCTGACTGATCCAGCCGCCCGCATCAAAGCCCTGCGCAAAGCCGAATCCCTGCTTGTGGAAGATGTGCCTGTGCTTCCGCTTTATCACTATGTCTCCAAGTCACTGGTGGGACCCGAAGTTGAGGGCTGGACCGACAATCTGGCCAACATCCACCCCTCCCGCACGCTTCGGCTGAAGGCCGCAGCCGCAGCCTCAGCCGCCGCCTCAGCTGCGCCGCATGCGGAGGCGCGGTCATGATCCGGCGTCAGGTTCTTGGCCTGCTGAGCGCCGCCCTTCTGGCCGGTCCGCTGCTGGTGGCGTGCGGCAGCGAGAACACGGATGCCGACAACGACCACCTGCTGCGGGTCTCCGCCATCGGCTTCCTTGGGCACACGGACCCGCATCAGGCATCGACCGGGCCGGAGCAGATGCTGGCGGGCGAGGTTTACCTTGGCCTTTTGACCGTCAACGCCTCGGGCCAGATCGTGCCGGGGCTGGCCGAGAGCTGGTGGGTGAGCGAGGACGGCCTCAGCTACATTTTCCGCCTGCGCCCCGCACAATGGCCCGATGGCACGCCGCTGACCCCCAATGACGTGGTGCGCTCGTTCCGGCGCATGCTCTCGCCGGGCATCAAGCACCCGCTGGCCGAGTGGCTGGCAAAGATTCGCAACGGCGAGGCCGTGCTTCAGGGCAAAATGCGGGCAAGCGAGCTGGGCGTGCGCGCGCTGACCGACACGGTTGTGGAAATCAGCCTCGTCGAGCCGCGCCCTGCGTTCCTTGCGCTGCTGGCGGAGCCCTCCGTCACCATTGTTCGGGAAGTCCGCTCACAGGGCAAAACCGCGCTGCAAGGCCTTGGCCCCTACCAGATCGAGAGCCAGAGCGACCAGCAGGTGATGCTGGTGGCCAGACAGAACCCGCTTTCACCGGAACAGCCCGGCTTCAACCGCATCGCCTTTACGGCCATCATAGACCCGCTGGAAGGCGTGCAGCGCTTCCGCAACGGCGAGGCGGACGTGGTGACGGGCGCCTCGATCGGCGGCATTTCCGAGGCCAAGACCCTGCCGTCTCCGGCCATTACCCGCTACGACGCCGTGATGGGCGTCTATGGCTATGTGGCACAGACCCGGCATGGGCCGCTTGCCGACGTGCGCCTGCGCCGGGCGCTGGCCATGACCATCGACCGGCAGGAGCTTGCCAAGAAGATGTTCGGCCTGCCCGGCATAACGCCGGTCGATGGCCTCGTGCCGCATGGGTTCGTGAGCTACGGCGATCCGGCGCTGCCGGGCTGGGCCGCCTGGCCGCTTGAACAGCGCCAGACCGAGGCGCGCCGTCTGGTGGCCGAGGCGGGCTATGGCCCGGACAAGCCCTTGCGGATTTCCGTGCTGCTGCCGCCCCCGCCGGAGCATGTGAAAATCCTTCAGGCCATTGCCGACACATGGCGCGGCCTTGGCGTTGAGGTTTCAGCCGAGATTGCCCAGTCTCGCGACTATCTGGAGACCGCCGAACGCGGCGCGTTCGATCTGGCGCTGCGCCCGATTTTCAGCTCGCTCGACCAGCCGCAGGTGTTCCTTGCGCCCTTCACCTGCAAGTCGCCGGACAATCTGGGCGGCTTCTGCGTGCCGGAGGCCGACCAGCTGCTGGCCGATGCGGGCAGGTCCGAAGCGCTCGCCACGCGCATCGGCCTGACCAAGGAAGCCGAGCAGCTGATGGTGGAGGAAGCGCCGCTCGTTCCGCTGTTCACCCCGGTGCGCTGGTCCCTCGTGCGCGAGGACGTGAACGGCTGGGTGAATAATCCGCTGGGTCGTCACCCGTTCTCCTCTCTCACTCTCCAACCGGCCAAGTAATATGATCCGCCTGATTGGCGGGCGCGTGCTCAGCGCGATCCCGACCCTGTTCGCCATTATCCTGCTCGGCTTCGTGCTCATGCGCCTTGCCCCCGGCGGGCCATTCGATGCCGAGCGCGCCCTGCCGCCCGAGGTGGAGGCGGCCTTGCGGGCGCAATACGATCTGGACGCGCCGCTGCCGCAGCAATTCGCGGGCTACCTTGCGGATCTCGCCCGCCTCGATTTCGGCCCGTCCTTCAAGTACAAGGACTTCACGGTTGCCGAGCTGATCGCTGACGGCGCGCCGGTCAGCGCAACGCTGGGAGCCTTGGCGCTCGGCATCGCCACCGTGCTCGGCATTACCCTTGGCAGCGCGGCGGCGCTCAACCGCCGCTCGTGGTTCGACACCGCCGTCATGGGGCTGGCGGTCAGCGGTCAGGTGATCCCGACGTTCGTGATCGGCCCGTTGCTCGCGCTGGTGTTCGGCCTGTGGCTCGGCTGGCTTCCCTTGGCGGGCTGGGGCAATGGCCAACCCGCCTATCTGCTGCTGCCGGTCATCACCCTTGCCCTGCCCTATGTTGCCAGCATTGCCCGCCTGATGCGGGCCAGCCTCATCGAGACGATGAGCGAGAACTTCATCCGCACCGCCCGTGCCAAGGGAGCGTCTCCGGCCCGCATTCTGCTGCGCCATGCGCTGCCGCCCGCGCTGCTGCCGGTCGTCAGCTATCTCGGCCCGGCAGCGGCGGGCCTGCTGACCGGCTCGGTGGTGGTGGAGACCATCTTCGGCCTGCCCGGCATTGGCCGCTACTTCGTGCAAGGCGCGATCAACCGCGATTACACGCTCGTGCTGGGCGTGGTCATTCTCTACGGCGGGCTCATCGTCGTGTTCAACATGCTGACCGATTTGATCTACGGCTGGCTCGACCCGCGCGTGAGGCAGGCATGAACGCCACCGGTTTTCTGACACCCGCGCGCGGCAGCTGGCGGCAACGCTTCTGGAGCCATGGCGGCGCGCGCTGGGGGATCATCACCCTTGGTATTCTGGCGCTGCTGGCCGTGCTGGGCCTGCTGCTGACGCCGCACGGCTACGACGCGGTGGACTGGGACGCCATCGAGCAGGCCCCGTCTCTCACCTACCTGTTCGGCACGGACAGCGTGGGGCGCGACCTGTTCGCACGGCTGATGCTGGCGACTACCATCTCGCTGGCGCTGGGGTTGCTGGCGACGCTGGTTAGCGTTGTCATCGGCATCAGCTGGGGCGCGGTTGCGGGACTGGCGGGCGGGCGCATTGACGCCGTGATGATGCGGATTGTGGACGTGCTCTACGCCATGCCGTTTCT
>JAEZBH010000426.1 GCA_023427285.1 Pseudomonadota bacterium | reverse complement strand
AGGCGGGATTTCTCGCCGCCCGACATCTCGCCGGTCAGCTGGAACGCCTTCTGGTCGGTAAAGCCGAAGCTGCCGAGGAACGTGCGCAGATCCTGATCGCGGGCGGTCGGGGCAATCTGCTGCATGTGCCACAGGGCAGACATGTCCGGGCGCAGCAGCTCAAGCTGATGCTGGGCGAAGTAGCCGAACTTGATGCGCTTGTCGCGCACCAGCCGCCCCTCCTGCGCCTCAAGCTCACCGGCGATCAGCTTGATGAGCGTTGATTTACCCGCGCCGTTGCGGCCGAGCAGGCCCACGCGCGTTCCCGCCGTCACCCGCAGGTTGATGTTCTTCAAAATAGTTTTCTCGCCATAGCCCACCGCCACCTTCTCGGCTTCGATGAGCGTTTGCGACATGGCCTCCGGCTCACGGAACTGGAAGTTGAACGGGCTGTCCACGTGGGCGGCGGCGACGCGCTCCAGCTTGGCCAGCGCCTTGATGCGGCTTTGCGCCTGCCGGGCCTTGGTAGCCTTGGCGCGGAAGCGTTCGATGAAGCTCTCGATGTGGGCGATCTGGCGCTGCTGCTTTTCATAGAGCGACTGCTGCTGTTGCAGGCGCTCGGCGCGCTGGCGTTCATAGTCGCTGTAGGTGCCGGTATAAAGCGTCAGCTGCTGGCCGCGAATTTCCAGAACCCGGTCCACCACCGCATCGATGAAGTTGCGGTCGTGCGAGATCAGCAGCACGGTGCCTTCGTAGCTCTTCAACCAGTCCTGCAACCACATGACCGTCTCAAGATCGAGGTGGTTGGTCGGCTCGTCGAGCAGCAGCAATTCCGAACGGCACATCAGGGCGCGGGCAAGATTAAGGCGCATCCGCCAGCCGCCCGAGAAGGAGGAGACGGGCTCGTATTGCCCTTCCTCGGAAAAACCGAGGCCGGTCAGCAGCTCGGCGGCGCGGGCTTCCACCGAATAGGCGTCAATGCGCAGCAGCTCGCCGTGAATGCGGCCGATCTCGTAGCCGTCGTCGTCTTCCTCCGCCTTGCGCAATTCGGCCTCAAGCTGGCGCAGTTCCACATCGCCGTCGATGGCGAATTCCAGCGCAATCCTGTCGGTTTCCTCGATTTCCTGCGCAACGTGCGCAACGCGCCAGTTGGACGGGTAATCCACATCGCCGCTCTCGGGCAAGAAATCGCCGCGCAAGAGGCCGAGCAGGCTCGACTTGCCCGCGCCGTTGCCGCCTACAAGGCCCATCTTCTCACCCGTGTTCAGGTTGAAGGTGCCGTTTTCGAACAGCAGTTTAGCGCCGCGACGCAGCGTGACCTTGTTGAAGCTGAGCATGGGAGAAAATCCGAAAAACGCCAATCTTTGGGCAAATGAACGAAAAAAGCCGAAGCCGCGCGCGAGCGCGCTTTATAATGCGCCTTTGCCTGCGCGCACAGGGCTGTTTTGCGGCTGTGCGCGAAAAGTCAGCGGGCGGGATTTATCGAAAGGGCCGGCTGAGGAAGCGCGAGCCCTTCAATCCGAACCGCCATGGCCTGTCTGCCGCTTTTGTTATGCCGATGCGCGTACCGGTGATGATTTCCGGTTCGGCTTCCCGCGCCTCGACGCAAAAAGGGACAGCATCGAGCGGGCGGTGGTTGTCCGCTCCCGTCAGGCCCAAAGCCTGCGCAAGACACCCTGGCCCGGCGCACAGACGGCGCGAGTCGGCAAGTCCGCGCCGCTCAGCCATGCGCTCCAGACCGTGGGTCGGCTCCAGCGCCCGGATCAGCACGGCGCTGCCTTCGCCCGATTGTTCACCGCACACCACGTTGAAGCACCAGTGCAGCCCCATGATGCGGTAAACATAGGCGTGACCCTGGGGGCCGAACATGGCCGCGTTGCGCGCTGTTGGTCCGCGAAAACTGTGGGAGGCCGGGTCGTTGCGCGTATAATATTCGGTCTCGGTGATAATGCCGCCGACTCCGTCCACCAGCAACCGTGCGCCGATCAGATCCTGCGCCACAGCACGCGCATCCCGTGCAAAAAAGTCTCTCTTGAGCACCAAATACCCTATGGAAACGGCTTTTTGCCGAAACGGTTGTTGACCGTGACCCCTTATAGCGTGCAGAGGGACGCGTAACCTGTCGGCTGCCGGATTGATGCTGTGGCGGGTTTTGCCACAAATTTTTGTTCGTCAAGCTGGGTGTATCGTACCATGCCGTTTCCTCCCGTTCACGCTGCTATGCAGGCTGCCCTCGTTGCAAAGGGGTATGCCGAGCCCACCCCCGTGCAGGAGGCCGTTATCACCGCAGGTGCAGAAGCGCAGGATCTCCTCGTCTCTGCCCAGACCGGTTCCGGTAAAACCGTCGCCTATGGCCTTGCCATGGCACCGACCCTGCTTGGCGACAACGCAACCCTGCCGCACACCCGCACGCCGCTGGCGCTGGTGATCGCGCCGACCCGCGAGCTGGCGCTTCAGGTTCACCGCGAATTTCAATGGCTTTATGGCCCGGCGGGCGCGCGTCTTGCCTCCTGTGTCGGCGGCATGGACATTCGCCGCGAGCAGCGGGCGCTGGCGCAGGGCGCGCACATTGTCGTTGGTACGCCGGGTCGTCTGGTCGATCACCTCAACCGCGGCAACCTTGATGCGTCTGCCCTGCGCGTCGTCGTGCTCGACGAGGCCGACGAAATGCTCGACCTCGGCTTCCGCGACGATCTGGAAGTGATCCTCGATGCGATGCCGGAAGAGCGCCGCACGCTGCTGTTCTCGGCGACGCTGCCCAAGGGCATCGTGCAGCTTGCCAAGCAGTACCAGAAGGACGCGCTGCGGATTTCGACCGTTTCCACCGGCGGCCAGCACGCGGACATCGACTACCGCGCCGTGCGCGTTGCCCCGAGCGACCTTGAGCACGCCATCGTCAACCTGCTGCGCTATTTCGATGCTCGCGGTGCGATGGTGTTCTGCGCCACCCGCGAGGCTGTGCGCCGTCTGCATGGCAACCTGCTGGAGAAGGGCTTCGCTGCTGTTGCCCTCTCGGGCGAACTCAGCCAGTCCGAGCGCAACCACGCGCTTCAGGCCCTGCGCGATGGCCGCGCCCGGGTCTGCATTGCAACGGACGTTGCCGCGCGCGGCATCGACCTGCCGGATCTGGGCCTTGTCATTCACGCAGAGCTGCCGACCGACAGCGCGACGCTTCTGCACCGTTCGGGCCGCACCGGCCGCGCGGGCAAGAAGGGCATCTGCGCCGTTCTCGTGCCGCACTCGCGCCGTCGCCGCGCCGAGCGCCTGCTGGCCGAGGCCAAGCTGAAGCCGCAATGGATGAACCCGCCCTCGGCGGACGAAATTCGCGCCATGGATCTTGAGCGCATGCTCGCCGAGCCGACGCTGGCTGAAGGTCCGGGTGAGGAAGAGCAGGCAGCAGTTGCAGCTCTGCTGGAAAAGTTCACCGCAGAGCAGATCACCGGCGCTTTCGTGCGTCTGCACCGTGAACGCCTGCCCGAGCCGGAAGAACTGTTTGCGGACGGCGCTCCCGAACCGGATGATCGCGGCGAACGCGGTCCGCGTCAGGGCTTCGAGGAATCCATGTGGTTCCGCATCAACGTTGGTCGCAGCGGCAACGCTGACCCGCGCTGGCTGCTGCCGTTCCTGTGCCGTCACGGTCATGTGACCCGCCGCGATATCGGCGCGATCCGCATCTTTGATCGCGATACCCGCTTCGAGATCGCAGCCTCTGCCGCAACCCGCTTCATGGCGGCGGTGCGCAAGGCCGCAGCCGAAGACCCGGATGTCATCATCGAGCCCGCCGAGCCTGCAAACGACGCACCGCGTTCGCGCCCGCGCCTGTCGCCCCGCTTCGGGGATGACGGCGGCAAGCCGCGTGGCGGCCCCAAGGGCTTCAAGCCGCGTGGCGGCCCGCGTCCGCAGGGGGATCGCCCCTATCAGGGCGACCGTCCGCGTGGTGGCGGTGAGGGGTATATTCGCCCGGCCCGTGAAGGCTATGGCGGCAAGGGCGGCAAGGGCGGCGGCGGTCGCGGCCGTTCCTGATGAGTGCAAGGCTCGCCTCAGCGAGCCTGCCTCAGCCGAGCAACAGACAAGGATGCCGCCGTTCTCGGCGGCATCTTGCGTTATGAGCCCTGCGTTACGCCAACATTTCTAAAGCCTCTGCGCGCCTGAAAGTGCTATATGCACTACCCGTTGGGTCAGGCAATCAGGACCGCGATGGTAGAGGGTGAGCAGAAAGAACGGGATGCCGAGGCATCGCCGCTGGCGTCCCGTCTCATGGTTGGCGGGGCATGGATGGTAAGCACCCGCTGGGTGCTGCGCCTTCTGGGCCTCGTCAATGTAGTCATTCTGGCCCGGCTGCTGACACCGGGAGATTTCGGCATCGTGGCGATGGCCATGGCCTTCGTCGCCATTGCCGATGCCGTGATGAACATGGGGGCCGAAAGCGCGGTCCTTCAGATGGGCGAGAAGGGCAGGCAGTATTACAACGCGGCCTGGACCTTGCGCATCTTGCAGAATCTGGGCCTGGCGACGCTCGTCTGGGCTCTCGCCTTTCTGGCTCCGGCCTATTACGGCGATGCCAGGGTAGAGCCCATTCTACACGTCGTGGCCTTCACCATTGCGGTGAAGGCGTTTGAGAATATCGGCGTGACCGCCGTTCAGCAGGACCTGCGCTTCTCCTCCACATTCTGGCAGCAGGTGATCTCGCAGGTCGTGGCCATTGCCGTGACCCTGACCATTGCGATCGTGTATCGCAGTTATTGGGCGCTGGTGCTCGGCTCGCTGGCCCGCGCCTTCATGACGGTGCTGCTCAGTTACACCCTTTTCTCCTATCGGCCGCGCTTCCAGTTCTCCGGTTGGAGAAAGATCTGGTCCTTCTCCCAATGGTATCTGGTCAACAATCTGGGCAAGACGCTGTTGATGCGCGGCATGCCGCTCACCCTCGGGCGCGTGGCCGGATCGGGCGTGCTCGGCATTTTCACCATGGCGGCGGAGCTTGCCGGAACGGCGGCGTTCGAGATCGCCATGCCGATCAGCCGCGTGCTTTACACGGGGATGGTGCGCCTGCGGGATGATCTGGAGCGATACCGCCGGGCTTATCTCCATGCCCTGCATGGGGTTGCGCTCATCACCGCGCCGATCTGCCTCGGGCTGGCCGCCGTCAGCAATGAGCTGGTGCTGGTGGCGCTGGGCAAGGAGTGGGCTGATGCCATCACCATCATGAAGGTGATGGCCGTGTCTGGCGCCTTGCGGATCATGTCTCTCATCATCACCGACCAGTTGGTGGTCCTTGGCCAGTTGCGCAAGAATGCCGTCATCAGCTGGGTTCAGGCCATCATTACGCTGGCCTCCGCCATTCCAATCTATCTGCACTTCGGCCTGATCGGCGTGGTGACGGTCACGCTGATCCTGGCGGCGGGCACCCTTGTCTATCTGATGGCGCTGATGGCGCGGGCGTGCGGCCTGACCGTACTGACCCAGTGCGCCAGCTTCTCGGGGCCGATGCTTGCGGCCACCCTTATGGCCGGGGCGGCCATGGCCCTTCCGCTGGCGTTTCATGCCTCCGAGTTGGTGATGCTGATCGCCAAGATCGCCCTTGGCGCACTCGTCTATGTGGCTCTGGTCGTGCTGCTTTGGCTGATGGCCGGCAAGCCGGATGGGCTGGAGCGCACCACGCTGGAGAAGATGGCCCTTGTTCTTGAGCGCGGGGCCAGACGCCGTCGGCCGTCCTGATCCGGTAAGCTGAAACAGTTGCGGGTTGAAGCGTCAATCCTGGGCTGGACCCGGCAGCGTGCAGGTCCACCTATGGGGAGGTAGCGCAAAACTCGACCCAAGGAGGTGCGGGATGGAACTCCCGTCACCGACCCGGCAGCCCCGTGCAGATGACACAAGCCTTAATCTGGCTGTCGTTGGCAACTGCATGCTCAATGCCCTCATCGACCAGAAGGGCAGCATCGTCTGGTCCTGCTTCCCTCATCTCGATTCCGATCCGATTTTTTGCAGCCTGCTGACCCCCAAGGGCAAGCATCGCGGAGAAGGGCACTTCTCCATCGACCTGCTGAACATGGCCGGGTTCAAGCAGGAATATATGCGCAACACCGCCATCGTCGTGACGAACCTTTATGACCAGCGCGACGGCTGCATTCGGGTGGTCGACTTCGCCCCTCGCTTCAAGGCTTACGGGCGGGCCATTCATCCGCCTTATCTGATCCGCCGGATCGAGCCGATCAGCGGCAGTCCACGCATCAGAATACGCATGAGGCCGCTTGCCAAGTACGGGGCGCAGGCCATGGCGCGTGTGCTGGGCAGCAATCACATCAGCTTCCTGACCGGCGGCGAGATCGCGTTCCGCGTGACCAGCGACATCCCGGTCTCTTTCCTCTCAGCCGAGGCCGCCTTCGTGCTTGACCGCCCGGTACACCTCATTCTTGGGCCTGACGAGGCGCTGGAGGCCGACATCGCGGATGTGTCACGGGAGTATTACAGCCGCACCGAGGCCTACTGGCAAGAATGGGCGCGCTATCTTCATGTGCCGTTCGAGTGGCAGGAGGCGGTCATTCGGGCCGCAATCACGCTCAAGCTTTGCGCCTTTGAGGAAACCGGGGCGGTGGTGGCCGCGCTGACGACCTCCGTTCCCGAAGCGCCGAACTCCGTGCGCAATTGGGATTACCGCTACTGCTGGCTGCGGGATGCCTGTTTTGTCGTCCATGCCCTCAATCGGCTGGGCGTGACAAAAACCATGGAAGATTTCATTCGCTACATGGTCAATGTCGCGGCAATGGAAGAGGGGAACCGCCTTCGGCCCGTCTATGCCATTCTGCCCGGCATATCGCTCAAGGAGCACTTTGCGCCGGCCCTTGAGGGCTATCGGGGCATGGGGCCGGTGCGCATCGGCAACCAGGCGGCCGAGCAGATCCAGAACGACATTTACGGCAGTCTGGTGCTGGCCGCCGCGCAGATGTTCTTCGACAAGCGTCTTCCGCGCATGGGTGATATGGCGCTGTTCAAGCGCCTTGAGCTGCTGGGCGAGCGGGCGGCGCAGGTTGCGTTGGAGCCGGATGCCAGTTTGTGGGAATATCGAGGGCAGAGCAATATTCACACCTATTCCAGCGTCATGTGCTGGGCGGCGTGTGATCGTCTCGCCTTCATCTCCACCCTTCTTGGCCTGCCGGACCGCGAGGCGTACTGGCGTGAGGAGGCCACGCGCATTCGCTCGGTCATTCTGGAGAGGGCCTGGAATCCGGGTTTGAACTCTTTCGTCGGCTCGTTCGACAGCAATCATGTCGATGCCAGCCTGCTCCTTTTGCACGAGGTCGGCTTCGTTGCGGCCTCAGACCCTCGCTTTATCGGCACCGTGACCGCCATCGAGCAGCAACTTCGCCAGGGCAACCTTTTGTTCCGCTATGCCGTGCCGGATGACTTCGGCATGCCGGACACCGCCTTTACCATCTGCACGTTCTGGTACATCGACGCGCTGGCGGCCATCGGACGGCGGGACGAGGCCCGGGCGTTGTTCGAGAACATGCTGGCCCGCCGCAACCATGTCGGCATCCTGTCGGAAGATATCGACATTCGCACCAATGAACTCTGGGGCAATTATCCGCAGACCTATTCCATGGTCGGGCTTATTCTGGCCGCCATGCGCCTCAGCAAAAGCTGGCGCGAGGCCTTCGAGCATCGCTGGTGACGGGGCAGGCATCAGGAAGGGCAATCAGCAAAAAAAGCTACAGCCGGAGAGGACCGGCTGTAGATGTTAGAGCGACTTTCGAGCAAAATGCATGTTTTGCGGTTAAGAAAGCGCGACCAACCAATAGCTTGAGAAGCGGGCAAGATGCTGCAAGCAGATTGCAGCCCGCTCTAGCCCTGAAGGTGAGCGCGCAGCATCCATGCACGCTTTTCGTGGCCTTCCAGCAGGCTGGTCAGGAAGTCGGCGGTTGCTTCGTCCTCTGCATCGGAGGCCAGCTCAATGTCGCTGCGCAACTGGCGGGCCAGCGCCTCATGGCCGTCGAGCAGCAGGGAAATCATTTCTTCGGCCGAAATGTCCGTGCTGTCTGATTCGGCCAGCGTGGCCTTTTCAATGAACTGGGCCAGCGTGGCCTGCACCTTCACGCCCAGAACGCGGGCGCGCTCGGCAACGCTATCGATGATTTCGTCCTGCGCTTCGTATTCTTCCTCGAACAGGGCGTGGTCCTGCTTGAAGTGGCGCCCGGTTACGTTCCAGTGAAAGGCGCGTGCCTGCACGTAAAGCGTGAATTCATCTGCCAGTATTCGATTAAGAACGTCCGTGACAGCT
>JAEZBH010000390.1 GCA_023427285.1 Pseudomonadota bacterium | reverse complement strand
CACTTCCCGACCATCTACCGGCGTTTGCTGGAGCTGGACATCGACATCACCCGCGAGCCGATCCCGGTGGTGCCTGCCGCTCACTACACCTGCGGCGGCGTGCTGACCGATCTGGACGGCCATACCGACCTGCCGGGCCTCTACGCCATTGGCGAGACCGCTCATTCCGGTCTGCACGGCGCGAACCGCATGGCCTCCAATTCGCTGCTGGAATGTCTGGTGTTCGGCCATGCCGCCGCCCAGAACATTCGCGCGGGCATGGGCGGCTTTCCCGTCCCGCCTGAGGCCGCGCCCTGGGATGAAAGCCGGGTGGAGGATTCCGACGAGGCGGTTGTTGTTACCCACAACTGGGCGGAGCTACGCCAGTTCATGTGGGACTACGTCGGCATCGTGCGCACCACCAAGCGGCTGGAGCGTGCCCAGCATCGCGTGAAGCTGCTGCGCCGGGAAATTCAGGAATATTACGGAAATTTCCGGGTCACGCGGGATCTGCTGGAGTTGCGCAATCTGGTAACAGTTGCTGACTTGATCGTCAGGTCGGCACTGGCCCGCAAGGAAAGCCGTGGCCTCCATTACACGCTCGATTATCCCGAGCTGTTGCCGGAGGCGCGTGATACCATCCTTGAGCCGTGGGCGGCATCCTGACGGCGAAGGGAGTTGGACATGCTGGATCATGACCTGCTGCAACGGCTGATGACGTTGCTGGCCGAGCTGCCGTCGCGCAAGCCGCATCCGCGCTTGCCCAAGGAGCTTGACCTGCTGTTCATGCGCCTTCAGCAGGATGCGCCCTCGCCGTCCGAGCACGAGGTTGAGGATCTGATCTGGCAGGTGTGGTCCGAGGAAGAGGACGCTGCTGCCGGAGACGGTCTGGAAGCGGCGATTCGCGCGCTGGCCCTGTGGGATCTGGAGGAGGCGGAGCTTCTGCTCGACCGCCTTGCCGAGCGCTACCCGGACTGGCCGGAGGTCTTCAACAAGCGTGCGACCCTCCATTTCCTGACGGAAAACGACAACGAGGCGCTGGAGGACATCCTGCACACGCTGGAGCTTGAGCCGCGTCACTTCGGGGCGCTGGCGGGGCTGGGCCAGATCTGCCTGCGCAACGACGAGCCCGAGGCGGCCATCGCAGCCTTTCGCGCCGCGCTCACCATCAATCCCCATCTCATCGGCGCACAGGCCTTGATCGAGGATCTGGACGACGACAAGCCCCTGCTGAATTAGGGGCGGCCCCTTGTCGTTATCGGGATTTGCCGGGAGCTGAGGCTCTGCCTGCGTGTTCGACCATGAGGGGATTTGCGCTACCCCGCGGCTATGGTAACTATGACTTGGTCGTTATGAATATCGTATGACTCACCAACGAAAAGCCCGGGCGGTGCCAAAGCCCGGGCTTTTTTCGTTATGGGTCCGGAGGTGCCAACTCCAGACCCATCGCATCGCCACTTTGTTCACGCCACTTTGTCCACGCTACCTGGAACGAGAAATCTCCACGATCTTGAGAACAAGCATCGCGAAGGCAATCATCAGCGTTGGTACGCCGATGATGAGGGTCGTTATGATTTCATACCTTATATGACTCACCTCCTCTGACGGTCGGATTGCAGCGCAGCGGAAGTGCTGCGGTGCTGACCGTCAGAGGGAGTAATAGCAAATAACCCTCTGGTCTATCTTTATTAATAGCAATAATTACAATAACTTAAATGTATGCCTCGATGGCTCTGGAACCACAGTCCGCTTGAATGAACGGGATGGAGGGGGGCCGTGTCTCCGGCAAAATAAGGCGATATCTTCTAACATATAAAGCTGCACATGTGCCGGGCTGTGCGGGTTGCGCGACCGGAACACCACATCCGACAGGCTCAAAGGTAGTCAACGCGATGAAGCCTCGCTAAGTTGCGCCCCATGAGCACCCAAAAGCACCTCTACCTCGTTGACGGCTCGGGCTATATTTTCCGCGCCTATCACAAGCTGCCGCCGATGACCGATCCCGCCGGGGTTCCGGTCAATGCCGTCTTTGGCTTCACCGCCATGCTGTGGAAGCTGCTTGAGGACCTCAACGACGCCGAGGAGCCGACTCACCTCGCCGTGATCTTCGATGCGGCCAAGAAGACCTTCCGCAACGACATCTACCCCGAATACAAGGCCAACCGGCCCGAGCCGCCGGAGGATCTGAGGCCCCAGTTCGCGCTGATCCGCGATGCCGTGCGCGCCTTCTCCGTGCCCTGCATCGAGCAGGAAGGCTTCGAGGCCGACGACCTGATCGCCAGCTACACCAAGGCGGCCGTTGAGGCGGGCTATCACGTCACCATCGTCTCGTCCGACAAGGACCTGATGCAGCTCTTGCACCTGCCCAGCGTCGATCTGCTGGACACGCTCAACAACCGTCACCTCGGCCCTGAGGCGGTGATGGAGAAGTTCGGCGTGCCGCCCGAAAAGGTGATCGAGGTTCAGGCGCTCATGGGCGACTCGGTCGATAACGTGCCGGGCGTGCCGGGCATCGGCCCCAAGACGGCGGCTGAACTCATCAACGCTTACGGTGATCTGGAAACGCTGCTCTCCCGCGCTCAGGAGATCAAGCAGCCCAAGCGCCGCGAGAACCTCATCCAGTACGCCGATCTGGCCCGCATCTCGAAGCAGCTGGTCACGCTGAACGACGGCATGCCGCTGCCGATAAGGCTGGACGAGTTGGAAATGCGCCGTCCGCCGCATGAGCCGCTGAATGAATTCTTCGACAAGCACGGTTTCCGCTCGCTCAAGGCCAAGCTGGCCGCGCGCGAGCCGGGCGTCGACGGCGCGCCGCCGCCGGTGACCGCCAAGGTCGATCCCAAGTCCTACGAATGCGTGACGACCGAGGACCGGCTGGAGTGGTGGATCAACGAGGCTCGCGCCGCACGGATGGTGGCGGTCGATACCGAGACCACCTCGCTCGATGCCATGAAGGCGGAGCTGGTCGGCGTCAGCCTGTCCATCGAGCCGGGCAAGGCCTGCTACATTCCGGTCGGCCACATCGCCTCGGGCGGCGGCCTGCTGGATCAGGCGCCCGTGCAGCTGCCCCGTCAGGCCGTGCTCGACAAGCTGAAGCCGCTTCTGGAAGATCCGAGCGTGCTCAAGATCGGCCAGAACCTGAAGTACGACATGCTGGTGCTGCGTCGTTACGGGCTGAGCATCACGCCGTTCGATGACACCAAGCTGCTGTCCTACGTGCTGGAT
>JAEZBH010000378.1 GCA_023427285.1 Pseudomonadota bacterium | reverse complement strand
AAGCCCCCTCAGCCCTGAGGCAGGGTCTCGCGCAGCACGCGAATGGCGTTGCCGCCCATGATCTTGGCGATGTCTTCCTCGCTCAATCCGGCCCGCATCAGCCCTTCGGTCAGGGCGGAAATCTGCGCGGCGTCGAACACGGTGGTGACCGCGCCATCCCAGTCGGAGCCCAGCGCCACATG
The DNA here is from genome assembly GCA_023427285.1 of Pseudomonadota bacterium. Classification (GTDB taxonomy): domain Bacteria; phylum Pseudomonadota; class Alphaproteobacteria; order Sphingomonadales; family Sphingomonadaceae; genus Pedomonas. Next base: position 7,141 of record JAEZBH010000378.1, on the reverse strand, counting down.
GTCGATGCCCGCCACGTCGCGCACATGCAGCATGGCGCGCACGATGCCATCGATCGAGGTGTCGCAAACGGCGGCATCCCAGTAGCCGATGCCGATGACCCCGCCCGTGGCAGCAATGCCACGAATTTCCTCGTCGGTCAGGTTGCGGTTGTTGTCGCAGGTGGCCTTTACCCCGCCATGAGAGAAGATGACGGGGCGTGTAGCCATTTCCAGCACTTCGGCGATGGTTGCGTGGCTGGCGTGGGCCAGGTCAACGACCATGCCGCTGCGCTGCATGTCGCGGATGACCTGTCGTCCAAGGGAGGTCAGTCCGCCTTTCTCCAGCCCCGCAACCGAGCCTGACACTTCATTGTCGAAGAAGTGGGTCGGGCTGGCCATGCGATAGCCCGCGTTTCGCAGGCGGGCGAGGTTGTCGAACTTGCCCTCCAGATTGTGCAATCCCTCGATCGAGAGCAGCCCGCCGGTCACCGGCTTGCCTGCCGCCCGGTCGGCCAGAAGCGTGTCCAGATCCTGCACGGTGCGGATGACGCGCAAGCGCCCGTCTGACTTTTCCGCGAACCGGTTGAGCTTTTCGGCGTGGAAGAGAGAGCGATGCAGCGGCGAATCCCACGTGCGGGTCGGCTGCATCTGGGCGATGGTCAGGAAGGTGATGCTGTCGCTGTCGGCGCGATTGCGGTCATAGTTGAGGCCGCGCGGCACCTTGCTGACGGAGGAGAACACCTGAAGCGCCACATTGCCCGCCTCCATGCGCGGCAGGTCAACGTGGCCCCGGCTGTGTGCCTTGGTGAGGTCGCGCCGCCACAGCAGCGGGTCGGCGTGCAGATCAACGATCTGGAGGCGCTTGTGCAGGGCCTGCGCCTGCGCGCTGGCGGGCGGCGGCGGGTTTGCCGTCAGCGTGTTCACGTGCCAGTCGTACCAGGCGGGAAGCACGGTGAAAAAGCCCACCACGGCCAGCACCACGGCGATGACAAGGGCGCGGCCCCAATTCATACCCACTCCTGTTCATCTTTGCAGACCAGATGCAGCGCAGCCTATCGGGCCGGGGCGCACCTGCCAAGTTGAACTCTCACATCAGGTGGGGGTTGGTTTGCGTGGAGATTTTGAGGTGTATATCGTGCGTAATTATACACCAAAAGGGTGCAATAGGAGGGTGGGGATGCGCCGTCGAAGTGCCGATAAATTTGGGGCTTTCAAGGTATATAGCCCGGCGGCGGCAGAGCTCGGGGTTGTTGTCGTTTTGGGTCTGGCCGTTGCCGGATGCGCGGCGCCACGATCCGCGGAGTATATGGGTATTTCGCTGATTGCCGGAGAAGCGCCGGCGGAATTGCAATTGCTGGCGCAGAAGGCCAAGAGCGGCGACAAGCAGGCGCAACTTGATCTTGGCGAGCATTTTGAGAAGGGAATACTTGTTCCGGTCGACTTGGAGCAGGCACGCAGACTTTATACCGAGGCCGCAAAATCCAGTGCTCGCACGATGCCATCCTACGTCAATTTACAGGGCGGCGCGGTCATGCTTCCCACGGAAGTAACCCCGAGAACGCCGGGCTTGTCGGAAGCCCAGGCTCGTTTGGACAGGCTCAATAAAAAGCGTGACGGGCGGCAGGAAGGCGAAGCCTCTCAGGAGAACGCCTCGCCTGCGCAGGCCGATGGCAGCTCAGATCCTCGATAGCCCGGTTCCCCAAAATTCTCGGTTCAGTCTCGGCGCGCTTGGCAGACGCCTTCTATCGATATTTAAGTTGTTGTAATTATTACTATTAATAAAGAGGCTGGCGGGGTTGTTTGGTATGACTCCATTCGACGGTCAGCGGCGCAGCATTTCCGTTGCGCTGCAATCCGACCGTCGAAGGGGGTGATCTGCATAAGATATGAAATAGCGATCACACTGATCATCGGCGTGCCAACGCTGATGATTGCCTTCGCGATGCTTGTTCTCAAGATCGTGGAGGTCTCACGCTCCAAATAGGGCGCGGCATGGGCCGGGGCTGGTACCCCCGGCCCATAACGAAACCGGGCCCATAACGAAAAAAGCCCGGACGCTGGTACCGCCCGGGCTTATCGTGGTGATCCACATTGAAATAGCAATCACAAGGCCATGGATACCATAGTCGTCCGGTCGCGCAAATTCCTCAATAGTCGAATATCCGGGGGAGCACGTTGCAAGAAAAATAGGGGAAAACCTTAAATCTCAGGATATATCTTGACATTATATAGGTAATTACCTATCGTTTCTTTGTGCACAGTGAGTCGCGTGGCGGTTAGTGCGGGTGTTGCGTTCGGGTACACGATGGCAGCAACGCCATGTGCGGGAGGGCACTGCGATGAGCCTGCTCGGAGACGGGCAGAAGGTGTTCATCCGCCGGGGACAGGGCGTTTTTTCCTGACCCCTTGGGGCGTATCGGAGGCTCCCTTGGCCGTGTTTCAGCCGAAGGAGGGACGGCGTTGCATTGACCATCGCAGGTAGCAAACAGGCTGCACGAGGGCGCTTGCCTACGAAGTGCGGCACCGCGCACGCCCACCGCTATTGCAGCACCGGGCGGCCGGACGTGGTGACAAGGCCGGTCATGCGTTCAGGGTAGGGTTGATGGGTTCCCGCCGGGGGATCGAGGGTCGTCTAACGTTCTGTGTGCCAAAGCGTTTCGGGTCTGCGCCTTTACCTGCGCGGGCAGTCTGAGTATCGCGCCTGACATGCCGCAGGCATTTCATCCGGGCATTCAATTCTGGGTAATTGAATGGTTTGACCCCACGGCTCTGGAAACCCCTGACTCCCCGGTCACCGTAAAGCACCCTCGATCTCCCGCAAATCCCGGCACGAAGACAGGAACACAACGGAAGGAAAGGACAAGAACAGAAACACCGGAGCAACCGTCCGCACTCCCAGTTTGGCGGTTCTTTCATTTTACAGGGCCGCGTTTGATCGGGCTGACGGCGCTTCCCCGGCAGAGGTTCTGAGCACGACCGAGCGCTTTGCGGTTGAGACCATGCGGCCTGCACAAGCCTTGGCTCAGTGCCGTGGCATCAAGTTTTGGCTTTAACGCTCGGACGTGGACGCTTTGCGTGCCGTGCGGATCTTCCCCCGCTGCGCCAACAGATTTCTCATGCCTTTCACGGCTCTAATATCTTGAATGATTTTAAGGAGCATATGCGTCCCGGTCAGGACCGGGTGCGTCCCATTAAACTCATAAGAAAGGGCCGCACCCGTCATGACGGACACGGCCCTTTGAAATGAATGGGAGCGCGAGGGTCTGCGACCCTCGCAAAATCAAACCCCCAGAGAATTAATAACTCTCTTCCGCAAAAATCCGGGTGATGTCGCCGTGCCAGGGGCCGTGGTAGGCGGTGAGCAGGCGCTCGGCGGGGGTGACGCCGGTTTTGGCGATCTCGTGCAGTTCAGCAAGGTGGATCTGCTCGGTCTGGCCTGCGGCGTTCAGGCGATTGCGCGCCTTGAGGCCCGCATCGGCGATGGCGACGGTTTGCTGGGCGATTTCTTGCAGCGTGCCGCCCCGGAACGGGGTTTTAAGGCCAAGGCGCGGCACGTCGCGGCGGAGTTGCTCGTGCTCTTCGTTGGTGCAGTCCTTCACCAGATCCCATGCGGCATCCAGAGCGGTGCCGTCATAGAGCAGGCCGACCCACAGCGCTGGCAGGCCGACGACGCGCTGGGCCGGGCCGCAATCCGCGCCGCGCATTTCAAGGAAGGTTTTGAGGCGCACTTCGGGGAAGGCGGTCGAGAGGTGGTCTTTCCAGTCCGCCAGCGACGGGCGCTCGCCCGGCAGGGCGGGCAGGCGGCCAGCCATGAAGTCGCGGAAGCTCTGACCGGCGGCATCGATGTACTTGCCGTCGCGGAAGACGAAGTACATCGGCACGTCGAGCATGTACTCGGCGTAGCGCTCGAAGCCGAAGCCGTCCTCGAACACGAACGGCAGCATGCCGGTGCGGTGCGGGTCGGTGTCGGTCCAGATGTGGCTGCGGTAGGAGAGGAACCCGTTGGGCTTGCCCTCGGTGAACGGCGAGTTGGCGAACAGCGCCGTTGCCACCGGCTGCAGGGCCAGCGACACGCGGAACTTCTTCACCATGTCCGCTTCGGATGAGAAGTCGAGGTTCACCTGCACGGTGCAGGTGCGGAACATCATGTCCAGCCCGAGCCCGCCCACCTTGGGCATGTGGTTCATCATGATGCCGTAGCGCCCCTTGGGCATCACTGGCATCTCATCGCGGCGGCGATTGGGCGTGAAGCCGTGGCCGAGAAAGCCGACGCTGAGCTTCTCGCCAATCAGATGGCATTCGCGCAGGTGGCTGGCCAGTTCGTCTGCGGTGCCGTGGACTGTTTCCAGCGGAGCACCGGACAGCTCCAGTTGTCCACCGGGCTCAAGGCTGACGGAGGCCTCATCCTTTTTCAGCGCGATGACGTTTCCGCCCTCGATGATCGGCTCCCAACCGAATTCGGCAAGGCCTGAAAGCAGATCGCGAATGCCGCCCTTTGCCTCGTAGCTGGGTGGCATCAGGGTATCGAGAGTGTAGACAAACTTCTCGTGTTCGGTGCCAAGCCGCCAGTTTTCTGCGGGTTTTGATCCCGTTGCGAGATATTCGGCAAGGGCCGCCCTGGACTCGAGAGTCCGTTCATCATCCGTGCTGGAGACTCGTGTGCTCATGGCGGAGGCCTACTCAACTTTCGTTGCATCTACAAGGCATGGAAAAGGGAGGTTTGTTCGTCAGACGAGAACGCATTGTCGTGTTGACGGCGCGGTAGGCCTTTTCCCTGTTGCGGATGTGGCCCGTACTGCCTCCCTGTAAAGCCATGTGAAAAGGGCTCTCAGGCCCAGTCGCCCTGGGTTGCCTGCCACAGGGCAATCGCGGCAACCGCTGCCGTATCCGCCCGCAGGATGCGCGGCCCCAGCGACAGGGGAATGGCGGAGGGGATGGCGCGAATTTTTTCGCGCTCGGCATCCGTGAACCCGCCTTCGGGGCCGATCAGGATGGCGGCGGGCGCGCCGCGCGGCCGGTCTTTCAGGGCCTCCAGCATGGGCGCGCCGCCCGTCTCGTCGCAGAACAGCAGGGCGCGCTCTTCCGGCCAGCTGGCCAGCAGCTTGTCGAGCTGCACCGGCTCGGAAATGGTGGGCAGAGCGGTGCGGCCGCATTGTTCGGCGGCTTCCACCATGTTGGCGTTTAACCGATCGACCGGCACGCGGTTGACGATGGTGCGCTGGGTAATCACCGGCTTCACGTGGGCAACGCCCAGCTCGCAGGCTTTCTCGGCAATGAAATCGATGCGGCCCTGCTTGATCGGCGCGAACAGCAGCCACAGGTCGGGCACCGTTTCTTGCGGGCGCACCTGGCGCTGCGCGGTCAGCTTTGCCTGCTTGCGGTGGGGATCGTCGATGACGGCTTCCCATTCGCCGTTCGTGCCATCGAACACGGCAACGCTATCGCCCGCCTGCATCCGCATCACCTCGATCAGGTAATGGCTGGATTCGCGCGGCAAGGCGATGGATGCGCCCTCGCTCAGCGGCTGGGTGACAAAAAGGCGGACAAGAGGCTTGGACATGATGGATTGACCGGAGAGGGTTGTCTTGCTTGACACACAAGGGTGGGCGCTTGAAGGAAGCCCATTCGTTAGCACGAGGGTTACGCCATGCACCAGCCGTCCGGTTCATTTCCTCCCGAGCAGCCGCCGCTGACCCCGGATGCCGTGCGCGGAAGCTGGGTCGAGAGAATGCCGCGCGGCTGGCAGCCATACTTGCGCTTGTCGCGGCTGGATCGGCCCATCGGCACCTGGCTCCTGCTGCTGCCGTGCTGGTGGGCGGCCTCGCTTGCCTCCAACGTTGAGGGGCAGGGGTATCCAAATCTCACGCTGCTGATCCTGTTCGCGCTGGGCTCCATCGCCATGCGCGGGGCGGGCTGCACCTACAATGACATCGTCGACCGCGACATCGACGCCAAGGTCGAGCGCACCCGCAACCGGCCCTTGCCGGGCGGGCAGGTCTCGGTGAAAGAGGCGTGGGTGTGGCTCCTCATGCAATGCATGGTGGGCTTGGCGGTTCTCTTGATGCTGAACCCGGTGGCGCAGGTGGTGGCGCTCGGCTCCATCGTGCTGGTGGCGGGCTATCCGTTCATGAAGCGAATCACCTGGTGGCCGCAGGCGTGGCTGGGGCTGACCTTCAACTGGGGCGCACTGGTCGGGTGGTCGGCGGTGACGGGCGACTGGCCGACGGCACCTGCTCTCCTGATGTATGCCGCGGGCGTGTTCTGGACGCTGGGGTACGACACCATCTACGCCTTTCAGGACATGGAAGACGATGCGCTGGTCGGCGTGCGTTCCTCGGCCCGGCGGCTTGGCGGCAATGCCCGCCTCGGCATATCGGTTTTCTATGTTCTGACGTCGGTGCTGCTGCTTGCCTCGCTTGCGGCGGCGGGAACGCCCAGCGTCTGGCTGCTGGTGCCTGCCCTCCTCCACCTCATCTGGCAGGTGTGGATGCTGGTGCCGTCTGATTCCCCGCGCTGCCTGATGCTGTTCCGCTCCAACCGGGATTTCGGGTTTCTGGTGCTGGGTGCCTGCCTGTTCGCGTTTTAGAGCGACTTTCGAGCAAAACGCATGTTTTGCGGTTAAGAAAGCGCGACCAACAAAGGATTTGAGAAGCGGGCGACCTGCTTGCCGAGCTGGTCGCAAACCGCGCTAGGGGATTGGCTTTTTGATTGCAGGAGGGACTCAGTCCCTTCTGCACCTCCCTTTACCTATAGGGCCCTTTACCTATAGGGCCGCACCCTTCATGCCGCGCACGGTCCTATAAAACGAATGGGAGCGCGAGGGCTTGCTGCCCTCGCATAAATACAAGTTGATGTTCTCAGGCACCTCCCTTTGGCGGCTCTGAGCGTTTGCTTGTGAAATCAGGGGCTGAAGTCCTGCCCAGCCTTTGACGCCAACACGTTGATCAAGTAACGGATGCGCCATGCTGACGATAGATTCCGCGCTTGAGCGCCTCACCCTTTTGATCGACCGTGCCAGACAGGCCGGGGCAACCGCTGCTGACGCCATTTACGTGGAGGACGCTTCGGTTTCTGCTCAGGTGCGCCTTGGCGAACTGGAGGACGTGAGACGCTCCGAAGGCGCGGAAATCGGCCTGCGCGTGTTTGTGGGCAATCAGGTGGC
>JAEZBH010000359.1 GCA_023427285.1 Pseudomonadota bacterium | reverse complement strand
CGAGGAAGGGGAGGCGATGGTGCCGACGCAAGGCGGCCTGCGCCGCTACCCGATCGGGGCCTTGCAGCCCTGAGCCTTGCTTGTCACCGCGTAGTCGTGCCAGCCGAAAATCGCCATCGCGCCGCGGTGGGGCCGCCATGAGTGGATATCTGCTGTGCGATGAGGGTTCGCAGCAGGGCGTTGTAGCCGCGCGGGCGGTGCCGGGGTTCGGGAATGCCAATGTGCGCAAGGGCTTCAGCCACGCGTCTGTCGGTTTGTGCGATCAAATTCAGCCCTGCGGCCAATTGTTCAGACGTTAAACCCATGACGAGTTCCAGCTTGATTTGTCGCCTTGGCCCCGTAAACAAGCGGGTGCGCTAAAGAAGCAAAAGTTGCGCACCACTGGGATTATAGGGGAAGAGCACGCGTTATGCCGAAGCTGATTGTTGTAAACCGCGATGGTGAAGAAACCGCAGTTGAGGCCGAAACCGGCCTGTCGATCATGGAAAACATCCGCGACAACGGCTTTGACGAGCTGCTGGCCCTGTGCGGCGGCGCCTGCTCCTGCGCAACCTGCCACATCTATGTAGAGGACGCGTTCCTCGACAAGCTGGACCCTGTCAGCCCGGATGAAAACGAGCTGCTGGACACCTCCGAGCACCGCGAAGCAACCTCGCGCCTGTCCTGCCAGATCGAGATGACCGACGCGCTTGACGGCCTGCGCGTGTACATCGCGCCGGAAGATTGATCGCATTCAAAGGCTTGGCAAAGGCTTGGCAAAGGCTTGCCATTTGCAGGACTGAACGTGCGGCGATAACGGTTCGTCGCACGTCCGCTGTCGCTCCATCAGTCCCTGTGGTGTTAGAATACACGAATGGGTGATCGCGGCGAGCCTTGGATCGAGCAGTTCTTCATGCGCAAAGACCGCGCGTTCTGGATTCTCCAGACCTGCGGTTGGTTGGGCTACGGCCTGCTGCGCTTCCTGAACGGGCTCGTGAACAAGATGGGGCTGGAGTATCTGGCTCCAACGCTCATCAGTACGGCGACGGGCTTTTCGCTGTCGCTCATCATGGCGGCGGTGTTCCGTCATGTGGTGCGCTATCCGGCTCCGGTTGTCTGGAGCGTCAGCGCCCTTGTCGTTTTCCTGTGCGCCGCACCGTTTTCCATCATCGAGGTGTGGGGCTTCTCCATTTTCTTTGCTCCCTCGTGGGAGCCGCACGGCCTCCAGTTCCTTGGCACCATTCTCATTGACGTGACGGTGCTGACCGCCTGGACAGCGCTTTATTACAGCATCAACTACTACCTCATGCTCCGTCACCAGATGGAGAGCATGCTGGCGCTCTCGGCCCAGGCGCACGCGGCGCAGCTGAAAATGCTGCGCTATCAGCTGAACCCCCACTTCCTTTTCAACACGCTCAACTCCATCTCCACTCTGGTGATGTTGAAAGAAGCGGACCGCGCCAATGCCATGCTCAGCCGCCTGTCGGCGTTCCTGCGGTATTCACTGGTGGGTGAGCCCAGCCATATGGTGACGCTGGAGCAGGAGGTGCGGGCGCTTCAGTTGTACCTCGATATCGAGCGTATGCGATTCGAGGAGCGTCTGCGGGTGCATTTCGAGGTGTCGCCGGAAGCGCAGGAGGCCTTGCTGCCGTCCCTGCTGCTTCAGCCTCTGATCGAGAATGCCATCAAGTACGCCGTTGCTCCTTTGGAGGATGGGGCTGATATTGAGCTTCGGGCAGAAGTTCAGAACGGCCGTTTGTGCGTGACCGTTTCCGATACGGGCCCCGGTTTTAGTGCTGGCACGAAACACTCGGGCAGCAGCGGCGTTGGTCTGGCGAACATTCGTGACCGGTTGACCCAGGCGTATGGTGACGAGCATCGCTTTGAATTAGGGGCGAACGATCCGCATGGTGTCGTGGTACACATCGAAATCCCGTACCAGAGAAACAGCCGTGCAACGGTGGATATGGAGGCTGCAGAATGACCATTCGCACGATCTTGGTGGACGACGAGGCGCTTGCCATTCAGGGTTTGGAACTTCGCCTTGCCAGCCATCCGGACGTCGAGATTGTTGATCGCTGCCGCAATGGACGCGAGGCGATCCGCTCCATCAAGACCCACAAGCCTGACCTGGTGTTCCTTGACGTGCAGATGCCGGGGTTTGACGGCTTCGGCGTGATCGAGGGACTGATGGACATCGAGCCGCCGCTGATCGTGTTCGTAACGGCGTTCGATGAGTTCGCCCTGAAGGCGTTCGAGGCGCAGGCGCTCGATTACCTGCTCAAGCCGGTGGACGAGACCCGCCTGAGCGCAACCCTGCAGCGGGTGCGCGAGCGGATGGCTGAACGCCGGGCGTCGGATGAGTCGGGTCGTCTGCGCTCCCTGCTCAAGACCGTTGCGCCGCAGGCCGTCTCCCCCAACAACGCTGAGGAGGTGGGGCCGGGCCGCTATGAGAAACTGCTGAACGTGAAGGACCGGGGGCAGATCTTCCGGGTGGACGTGGAGAGCATCGAGCGCATCGACGCGGCGGGCGATTACATGTGCATCCACACGGGCGGGCAGACCCTCATCCTGCGCGAGACGATGAAGGATCTGGAACGCCGTCTCGACCCGCGCAAGTTCCGGCGCATCCACCGCTCCACCATCGTCAACCTCGATCAGGTGCGGCAGGTGAAGCCTCACACCAACGGCGAGTGCTATCTGGTTCTCACCTCGGGTGCCCAGGTGAAGGTGTCCCGCAGCTACCGCGACGTGGTGGCCCGCTTCCTCTGAGCTGTTGCAGCGGAACCTGCCGGATCGGTGAGCCCCCCATCCGCGCATTTGTCTCTGGCGGCGCTGGCTGTGTCTAATGCCGCCGGGATAAATGCGTGGGGGCGAGATGGCAGACCGGCAGGGCGATCAGCAAAACGTGAGTGGGGCCAATGGCGTGGTCCGATTGGGCGCGCGGGATATACCGTTGCCGCGCTCGATCAGCCTTGAGGCGCAACAGCTGCTCGCCCTAGCGATCAAGCACGTCCAGTCCGAGCCGTTTCCAGCAGCGGACGCACCGGCAGCGGTCTGGAAAGAGCGGATCGCGCGCATGGATGCGGCAGTTCTGGCACGGTTGAAAGCACTGGATGCCGTTCCGGGCATTCAGGACACGGTTGAGCATCTGGGCGATCTGCCTGTCTATGTGGCCGAGCCAAGCGGTGCGGTTGCCGATGCCGGTGTTCTTGAGCTTCATGGCGGCGGCTTGATCTGCCTGAGCGGCGAGCCCTGCCGCCTCATGGGTCGGCGTTCGGCGATGATGACGGGCCTGCGGACCTATTCGCCGGATTACCGGATGCCGCCTGACCATCCTTACCCGGCTGCGGTCGATGATTGCATCAACGCGTATCGCTGGCTGCTGGGCCGTTACAGGCCGGAGCGGATCGTGATTAGCGGAGCCTCCGCCGGAGCCAATCTGGCCGCGGCGGTGACGTTGCGCGCCCGCGATGAGGGGCTGCCGCTGCCCGCAGGAGTGGTGCTGCGCACGCCGGAGGTCGATCTGACGGAAAGCGGAGACACTTTCGAGACGCTTCTTGGCCTCGATTGCATCCTGCCGAACCGGATTATGGAGGCTAGCCTGCTGTATGCGGCGGGCGAGCCGCTGACCACGCCCTACATCTCTCCGCTATATGGCGATTTCACCAAGGGCTTCCCGCGCACGTTCCTGCAAAGCGGAACCCGGGACCTGCTGCTCTCCAGCACCGTGCAGATGCATCGCGCCCTGCGCCGGGCAGGCATCCCGGCGGAGCTTCACGTTTGGGAGGGGATGCCGCACGGCGGCTTCGGCGGTGCGCCGGAGGATGCGGAATTGGCGGCGGAGGTGCGCCGGTTCGTGGCGGAGTGCCTAGCAGCCTCTCCGGCCTGACCGGCGCTCTCAGGGCAGCTTACACATCGCTCTGGCGGGCCTCAGCCCTTGTGGCGCGCCGAGCCGATGTAGTTGATGCTGGTATCGCGGGTCACCGCGAAGGTGCGGTTGATCAGCGAATAGTGCAGGCCCTTCAGGTCGGTGACGGTGAGGCCGGCCTGATCCAGCTTGTGGGTCAGCTCGTCCGGCGTCAGGAAGGCCTTCCAGTCGTGCGTGCCCTCCGGCACCCACTTCAGCACCTTCTCGGCCGCAAAGATCACGGACGCATAGGACTGCGGCGTGCGGTTCGGGGTGGAGAACACCAAGAGGCCGCCCGGTGCGAGCAGGCGGGAGAGGCCACGCAGGAACAGCTCGACATCGGCCACATGCTCAACGACTTCCAGCGCGGTGATGAGGTCGAACTGCGCGCCGGTCGCTGACAGATTCTCAACCGAATCTGCATGGTAGGTGATGGAAAGGCCGCTTTCCTCGGCATGGACTCGCGCTGCGGCGATGGCATCAGCGCTCGCATCGAGGCCCGTTGCCTCCGCTCCCATGCGGGCAAGGGACTCTGTGACCAGTCCGGCGCCGCAACC
>JAEZBH010000302.1 GCA_023427285.1 Pseudomonadota bacterium | reverse complement strand
CCGCATGGGCATTCCGGGCGTGGAATACTTCGCGCACGGCTTCGAGCTGCCGCCGCGCATCGCCAAGGAATTTATTCTGCTGGGCGAGCGCATGAGCGCAGAGCGGGCCTACAACTTCGGCATGGTCAACCGCCTCTCTACGCGGGAAAACCTGCTGGCTGACGTGAAGAAAATGGCGGACGAACTCGCTTCCCGCCCGCGTCTTGGCAACTGGCTGACCAAGCAGGCGATCAACCACGTTGAGGAGTTGCGCGGCAAGCGCACGGCGATGGATGCGGTGTTCCACATGCACCACTTCGCCCACGCGCAGAACGACCTCACCTCCACCAACAGCCTTGGCGGTCTTGACGCCAAGTCCATGGCCTCGGCCAACAAGAAGCAGGCAGGCGAAAACTGATGGGCGAGCCGTTGCACACCATCATGACCGAGCGGCTGGGTTGCCGCTGGCCAATTATCCAGACCGCCATGGGCTGGGTTGCCGAACCGTCTCTGGTGATCGGCAGCTCGAATGCAGGCGCGTTCGGTTTTCTGGGCGCGGCCGTCATGACGCCGGACGAGGCCGAGCGGAAAATCCGCCTGGTGCGCGAAGGCACCGACAAGCCGTTCGGCGTGAATTTCCACATGTTCCAGCCGGGCGCGGACAAGATCGTTGAGTCCATTATCGCCCACAAGGATCAGGTGCGCGCGGTCTCCTTCGGGCGCGGCCCGGATGCAAAAATGATTGCCCGGTTCAAGGATGCAGGCATTCTCTGCATTCCAACCGTCGGCGCACTGAAGCACGCCCAGAAAATGGAGCAGCTCGGCGTTGACATGGTCAACGTGCAGGGCGGCGAAGGCGGCGGACACACCGGCGCAGTGCCGACGACCGTGCTGCTGCCGCAGGTGCTCGACACCGTGAAAATTCCGGTGATCGCCTCGGGCGGCATGGGCGACGGGCGCGGTCTTGCCGCAGCGCTCGCTTATGGCGCCGTCGGCATCGCCATGGGCACCCGCTTCCTGATGACGCAGGAAAGCCCGGTCGCAGAAGTGACCAAGGCCCGCTACGTCAAGGCCCGCACGGAAGACATTTACGTCTCGACCGCCATGGACGGCATTCCGCAGCGCATGGTGCGCACCAAGGCGCTCGACCGGATCGAGAAGGCCGGGCCGATCGGCAAATGGCTGCTCGCCTACCAGTGCGGCCTGATGATGAAAAAGCAGACCGGCATGAGCTGGGGCGATGTGATCCGCATGGCCAAAGGCATGACCGCTCACGGCGAAATGCCGCTCACCCAGGCGATCATGGCCGCAAACATGCCGATCATGATCCAGCGCGCCATTGTCGAGGGCAAGCCGGACGAAGGCGCGATGGCGACCGGCGTTGATGGCGGACGCCTCAATGACCTGCCGACCTGCCAGGAACTGGTGAACCGCATTGTGGCCGAAGCGCACGCGCGCCTTGCTGCTCTGGCCGCGCTGGGCACCGACAACGGCACAAATCAGAATATCGTTGCTTGACGAGGGGGGACTGAAACCATGCCAATTACGCTGACCATTAAAGACAGGATCGCCGAGATCCTTCTGGACGTGCCGCCCGTCAACGCCTTCAACACCGAGCAGTGGCTGCAAATTCCCCAGCTCATCAATCAGGCGTCTGCGGATGAAAGCGTGCATGTCGTTTTGATCCACGCCACGGGCAAGGGCTTCTGCGGCGGTGTCGATCTGAAGGAAATGCAGGCGTACCCGGAGCGCATTGCGCTGCTCAACAAGGGCAATTTCCAGACCGTCAAGGCCATTCGCGAATGCAAGGTGCCGGTGGTGATTGCGCTGCACGGCTTCGTCATCGGCGGCGGCGTCAACATGTCTGGCGCGGCGGACGTTCTGTTCGCAGCCGAGGGCGCTTATTTCTCGCTGCCGGAAATCGACCGCGGCGCAATGGGCGGCGCGGCCTATATGTCGCGCATGCTCCCCGTTCAGAAGGTGCGCGCCAACTTCTTCTCCGGCGGCAAGGTGCCGGTTGAGGACGCATGGCGTCATGGTTCGATCGAAAAGATCGTGCCGCGCGACGAGCTGTACGCCACAGCCCGCGCGTACTGCGAAATCGTGGCGAGCAAGAGCCGCGTGGCTCTGACCATCGCCAAGGAAGCGCTGAACCTGATCGAGCCGACCGATCCGAGCGAGAATTATCGCATCGAGCAGGGCTTCACGCTGGAGATGTATGCGCACGAAGACAGCCAGAAGGCGCGTGACGCATTTGTTGAGACCAAGGGCACGGCGAAGTTCTGATGGACCTGACCTACACCCCCGAACAACAGGCCTTCCGCGCGGAAGTGCGGGCGTGGCTGGAGGCTAATGTTCCGAGCCAACCGCTGGAGCATTTCGATGCCAGCCGCGAAGGCTTCGAGCAGCACCGCGAATGGGAGCGCACGCTGAAATCCGGCGACTGGGGCATGGTGACGTGGCCCAAGGAATACGGCGGGCGCGGCCTTGACCTGATCCAGTGGCTGATTTTTGAAGAAGAATATTATCGCGCCGGTGCGCCGGGCCGCGTGAACCAGAATGGCATCTTCCTGTTCGGCCCAACCCTGATGGAGTTCGGCACCCACGAACAGAAGGCCCGCTGGCTGACCGGCATGGCCAATGGCGATGACATCTGGGCGCAGGCATGGTCTGAACCGCAGGCCGGTTCCGACCTTGCCGCCGTGCGGGCAACCGCCGTGCGCGATGGCGACGAATATGTGCTGAACGGCCATAAAATCTGGTCGTCCCGCGCCGTGTTCGCTGACTGGGCCTTCGGCCTGTTCCGCGAGCCGGGTTCGGAGCGCCACAAGGGCATGTCGCTGATCGTGTTCCCGCTGAACGCACCGGGCGTGACGGTGAACGCCATTCAGAAGATCAACGGCCACGTGGGCTTTGCGGAAATCTTCCTTGAAGATGTGCGCGTTCCCGCCTTCAACCGCATCGGTGATGAAGGTCAGGGCTGGTACATCTGTATGGCGACCGCCGGTTTCGAGCGCGGCCTGATGCTGCGCTCCCCTGCCCGCTATCAGGTGGCAGCGGCCAAGCTGGCGGAACTCTACCGCGCCAATGAAGCAACCGTTGATCCGTCTGTGAAGGCGGACGTGGTGCGCGCGTGGATGAACGCGGAAGCCTATGCGCTGTCGATTTATTCCACCGCCTGCCGCCTGATCGCGGGTGGCAAGATCGGCGCGGAGGCCAGCACCAATAAAATCTTCTGGTCGGAGCTGGATATTCACCTGCACCAGACCGCGCTCAACATTCTGGGGCCGAAGGCGGAAATTCTGCCGAGCGCGCCGGATGCCGGGCCGGTGGGTGACTGGCTCGATGATTATATTTTCGCCCTCGCCGGTCCGATCTACGCCGGATCGAACGAGATTCAGCGCAACATCATCGCCGAGCGTATGCTGGGCCTGCCGCGCTGAGGAGAAGACAGATGGATTTTACCTTCTCTGACGAACAGCGCATGTTCGCTGAAACGGCGCAGACGCTTCTGGGCGACACCTGTGCGCCGGAACACCTGCGCCAGCTGCTGGCCAGCGGCAAGCCGCGCGAGGAAAGCCGCTGGAACGCCATCGTGGAGACCGGCCTGACGCTGGTGCTGCTTCCCGAAGAAGCAGGCGGCATTGGCCTTTCGGAAGTGGATTTTCTCGCCATTGCCGAGGCTGCCGGTTACGCCGGTCTGCCCGAGCCGCTGGTGGAGAGCGCCGGTGTTGCCGCGCCCCTGCTGGCAGCGTGCGGCGCAGGCGCTGAGTATCTCTCCGACCCCACCGCGACCATTGCCATTCAGCACCCGATCAACCCGTTCGTGGCGGATGCGGATACGGCAGCGGCGATTATTCTGGTGGATGGCAACGACATTCACCTCGTTCGCCGCGAGGACGTTCAGCTTACCCGTCAGGAGAGCATCGACCCGTTCCGCCGCCTGTTCCGCGTGGACTGGACGCCGAAGGCTGAGACAACGATTTCCAGCGACCCGGCCCTGCTGGACGATGCGCTGGATCGCGCTGCCCTGTTCGCCGCAGCCCAAGGCCTGGGCCTTGCCCAGCGCTGCGTGAACCTCTCGGTGGAATACGCCAAGGAGCGCACCCAGTTCGGCAAGCCCATCGGCAGCTATCAGGCGATCAAGCATCACCTCGCCACCGCGCAGGTGAAGATCGAGTTCGCCCGCCCGGTCGTGCAAGCCGCTGCGGCTGACTTCGCCAACCGCGACGCCCAGAGCCGCGCCCGCATCAGCTCCGCCAAGTGCATGGCGCTGGAAGCGGCAGACGTTGCCGCCCGCACCGGCGTGCAGGTTCACGGCGGCATGGGCTACACGTGGGAAGTGGACGTGCACTTCTTCCTGAAGCGGACCCTTGGCCTCACCTACACCTGGGGTGATCCCGCCTTCCATCGCAACCGCGTTGCCCAGCGCATGTTCACCCAGCCGCTCGGCCCGGACCAGACTTTCGCCCGCGAGGTAAAAAATGCCTGAAGCCTATATTATTGACGCCGTTCGCACGCCCGTTGGCCGCAAGAAGGGCAGCCTTGCCCACCTGCACCCGGCGGATCTGGCCGCACACCCGATCAAGGCGCTGGTGGAGCGCACCAAAATCGACCCCGCGACCGTGGAAGACGTGGTGTGGGGCTGCTGCGACACCATTGGCGGTCAGGCTGGCGACATTGGCCGCACCGCATGGCTGGTGGCTGGTATGCCGGAGGAAGTGCCGGGCGTGACCATCGATCGCCAGTGCGGCTCCTCGCAGCAGGCGGTGCATTTTGCAGCGCAGGGCGTGATGTCCGGCACGCAGGATCTGGTGGTTGCCGGCGGCTCTCAGGCCATGAACCGCATTCCCATTTCCGCTGCCATGATCGTGGGTCAGCAATACGGCTTTGAAAGCCCGTTCATCGGCGCTGAGGGCTGGGATGCCCGCTACGGCACCGAGGAAGTGAACCAGATCAAGTCCGCCGAGATGATCGCCAACAAGTGGAACATCTCGCGCGAGGCCATGGAAGCGTTTGCGGTTGAATCGCACCGCCGCGCGGCTGAGGCCATCCAGAACGGCTGGTTCAAGAACGAGATTGCCGCTTACGGCGAATTCACGACCGACGAGACCGTACGCGCTGGCACCACGCTGGAAGTGCTGGCAGGCCTGAAGCCGGTGAACGAAGGCGGTGTCATCACCGCAGGCGTTGCCAGCCAGAACTGCGACGCTGCTGCTGCCATGCTGATCGCCTCGGAAAAGGCGGTGAAGGAATATGGCCTCAAGCCGCGCGCCCGCATTCATCACCTGTCGGTGCGTGCCGCCAACCCGGTGTGGATGCTGACCGGCCCGATTCCGGCAACGCAGTACGCGCTGAAGAAGGCCGGTATGTCGATCAGCGACATCGACTTGTTCGAGTGCAACGAGGCGTTTGCCTCCGTGCCGATGGCATGGATGCAGGAGCTGGGCATTCCGCACGAGAAGGTGAACGTTCAGGGCGGCGCAATCGCTCTGGGCCACCCGATCGGCGCAACCGGCGTGCGCCTGATGACGACGCTGCTGAACGCCCTTGAGCGCACGGGCGGCCGCTATGGCCTGCAAACCATGTGCGAAGGCGGCGGTCAGGCCAACGTCACCATCATCGAACGCCTGTAAGGACGTTATTCGCCCATGCCGTGCTACGCCTATCAGGGTCTGGTTCCAGTTGTTCACCCGAGCAGCTATGTCCACCCCCTCGCCTCGCTGATTGGCGACGTGATCGTGGGGCCGGGGTGCTTCATCGCGCCGGGGGCATCGCTGCGCGGGGACTTCGGCCGGATCATCGTTGAAGGCGACAGCAGCATCCAGGACTCGACCACCGTGCACGCCAATACGCTGCGCGACACGGTGATCGGGCGCGGCTCCACCATTGCGCACGGCGCGATCATTCATGGCTGCGGCATCGGCGAGAACACGCTGGTCGGCATGAACGCCGTGGTGCTCGACAATGCGGAGATCGGAACGGAGTGTCTGATCGCCGCGCTGTCGCTGGTGAAGTCAGACACCATCGTCCCGGCCCGCAGCCTGGTTGTGGGCAATCCGGCTAAGGTGGTCAGGACCTTCGAGCCGCATCAGGTGACGTGGAAGAATAACGGCAATGGCGAATACCAGCGCCTCGCCCGGGAAGCCCTGACGGACTTCATCGAGGTGACGCCGCTGGCACAGGTTGAACAAAATCGGCAGCGGCTGCGCTCGACGGCGATCGCAGTGCGGCTGACCGGGAACACCGCAGCAGAGCGCGAACGCCGCGCCGCGCAAGAATAAGCAAATGAGGGAAGTGAAGATGGCGGGTATCTGCGAAGGACGGGTAGCGATCGTAACCGGTGCCGGCAATGGCCTCGGCAAGGCCTATGCGCTGGGTCTGGCGGCAGAAGGCGCAAAGGTCGTCGTCAACGATCTGGGCG
>JAEZBH010000273.1 GCA_023427285.1 Pseudomonadota bacterium | reverse complement strand
GTGTAAAGATCGATAGCGGTGGCGTTGTCGCGCAGTTGGGCCAGCGCGCGCTCATCCAACGGCACGGAATGGCGCATCAGATGATTGAAGAACGCATCAGAGAAGCGAATGCGCTTCACAAAGGCATCGCCCTGAAAAATCTCGTAGCCGGTGGCGAGCGCCACGTCCTGCACGGTCTCGCTGTTGTCATCGCCAACGAAGCGGATGGTCCACTCGCAGCGCAGCAGGCGGCGCAACTGCTCGCGCACGCCGGTCAGCGCGCCGTTCTTGCCTCCGCCATCGCTGGAATAGCCCATGCGGCGCATGAAGTGAGACAGGCTGTTGCCGAGATAAATCTCAGGGCTGTTGTTCCGCCGCGCCTCCGACATCATATAAACAAGAATGAGGCGCGCCTTGGGGCCGAACGGCACGCCGTAGCACACAGGCTCGCCATCTTCGCCCGGCACGGACTTGGGCGCAATCAGCAGCTGGTAGCGCCCATCGGTGCGCTGAATGGGCTTGTAAGGGTTTGCCGGCTGGCGCGCCGGCAAGCTCATGGTGCAGAAGGCGGAATCGAGGAAGCTGAGTTTCGGGTCAGCCTTCTCCATTTCACAGATGGAGGCAATCAGCTTGCGGGCACGCGGATCCCGCGTCGTCGCCATCATGGGCGCGGCGTCGAACGAGAACAGCTCGAGCTGCTTTCTCAATCGTGCTACGTCGAATGAATCTTCCATCTTGGCGGTCCCCAGCGACTCTCTGCCTTAAACCTATGGTTCAAGGTTGGCGTTTGTCACGCACAAATGCAGAAATTTTGCAAAGTGGTCCGCTAATTTTTCGCGTTTGCCAGTTTGGGGCTTTGCGGAGTTGCCTTGGCGAACCGTGGGTGAAGTGAGCCGCAGTTTGCAAAAAATGCAAATCGAAAATTTGAAAACGATCAAATTCTCGGCTTGGGCGTGCTGCGGGTGCCGAGCTTCCGCTGAGTTTTCGTTATCATATCGGATCTGATTCAAGTTCGGTCTATAGGAATCAGAATCTGTGTCCGTGGGAAAGTCAGCGGAAGCGGAACGAGTCGCTGCGGAAAGTCAGCGGGGCCTCGGTGGGAAAGGTAGCGGAGCGTAAAAACGGAAACTCAGCGGAGGTGCGAAAACCCAGCGGAGCTTATCCACAGGGGGTTTTGCACCGCAACCCGGTTGGCGCGCAGAGCATGGAAGATTGATTCGCGCTTGGCCAGATGCGCAAAATCAGCGGGATGGTTTGCAAATTTTGCGGGTGGGGGCTTCCAATTTGCAAAGCATCCTGCCTATAAGCGGGTGATTGCCAGTCCAAGGAGCGAGTTTCGCATGGAACCTGTAGAAACGCTCGAGACGATTCTCGCCTTCCGTAACGATACCGAACTGTCGTTTCAGGCTCTTGAGGATGTCGTCTCGCAGCGCAACCAGCGTCGGTCTTTGACGCTGCGCTTTCCTATGGGAAAGGCAGCGGAGATGATTGGCCGCTCGTCCGAATCCATTCGGGAAGCGGAAGCCTCCGGCCGATTGCCGCAGCCCGAGCTGTCCGCCACCAACCGGCGGATCGGCTATACGCTGCCCGAGATCAACAACATGCGCCGCGTGTTCGGCACGCTGCCCTGGCGGGCGGAGAGCGATGAGCCTGTCATTCTCTCGGTGCAGAACTTCAAGGGCGGCGTCGGCAAATCAACGATTGCCGTTCACACCGCTCACTATCTGGCGCTCAAGGGCTACCGCGTGCTGCTGGTGGACTGCGATCCGCAGGGCTCCTCGACCAGCTTGATGGGCATCAATCCGGACGTGGAGCTTGGCGGGGGCGAGACGCTTTATCCTTACTTGCGCCGCGATTATGAAGATTTGAGCTACGCCATTCGGCCCACCCACTGGGAAGGGCTGGACCTCATTCCGGCGAACCTTGATCTGTTCAGCTCTGAATATGAAATGGCGGTTCTGCTGAAGGACAACCCGATCCACTTCGACTGGCTGCGCGATGGCATCGAGCGGGCCGCGCAGAACTATGACGTGGTGATCATGGATTCGCCGCCGGCGCTGGGCTTTATTTCGCTGAGCGTTTTGCGCGCCGCCAATGCGCTGCTGATCCCGACGCTGCCCTCTAACGTCGACCTGTTCTCCACCCGCAAGTTCATCTCGATGATGACGGATGTGCTGGAACAGCTCTCCAGCCTGCCGCGCGAGCGGACCTACAAGTTCCTGCGCGTGGTGATTTCCCGCGGCTCCGACACCAAAACGAGCCATGGCGAGATGAGCCACTTCATGGAAGAAACCTGGGGCCGCCGCATGATGCGGACCCAGCTGAAGGATTCGGCGGAGATCGACAACGCGGGCATGCTGCTGAAGAGCGTGTATGAAATCGGCCAGCCGACCGCTTCGCGCCAGACATGGACGCGCTGCATGTCGTACCTTGACGCTTACGGCAAGGAGCTGGAGCTTTTGATCCGCAAAACCTGGCCGAGCCACTACGAATCTCTGGAGCAGGCAGGCCTGCTCTGACCCCTATTCTTTGACCAACGCCCGAAGGGAAGGCACGCATGGCGATCAAGGCCCGTTCCATTATTTCGCAGGCGCTGGAAAAGCGGCAGGCCAACGCGCCGGAGCCGGGCGCGGGTGAAAATGCCAATCTTTCCAGCCGCATGTCGGCTCTGGGGTCGGCGCTGGGCTCTGACACCAAGGTGCAGACCCAGCGTCTGATCGACCCCGCCCGCTGCCGGATCTGGCAGGGCAATGCCCGCATCTATGAACAGCTGACCTTGGCGCAGTGTCAGGACCTGATCGACAACCTGATCGCCGAGGGCGGCCAGAAGATCCCCGCCATCGTGCGGCCGGTGCGGGGCGAGGCCGGCATCGACTATGAAGTGATCTGCGGGGCGCGCCGTCACTGGAGCATCAGCTGGCTGCGGGCGCACAATTACCCGGAGATGAAGTTTCTCGTCGCCGTGCAGGACATGGACGACGAAGCCGCGTTCCGCCTTCAGGATCTGGAGAATCGCGAACGGCAGGACATCTCGGATTACGAGCGCGCCCGGTCTTACGCTCTGGCGCTGGACCAGTATTACGACGGCCAGCAGAACGCGATGGCCAAGCGGCTCAATGTTTCGGAAAGCTGGCTCAGCCGTTACCTGACCATGGCTCGCCTGCCGGAAGAAATTCTGGCGGCGTTCGGTGATCGTCGCGCCGTCAACATTACCGCTGCCGCCGAGATTGCACCGCTGCTGAAAACCGAGAAGGGCCGCGCCATCGTGCTGGCCACGGCAATGGAACTGGCGGCGGAGCAGGAAAAGCTGGCGGCAAGCGGCAAGGCGTATCTGCCCGCCGGTACGGTGCGCGCGCGGCTCAAGAAAAGCCTGGCCGGTCCCAAGCCTGCCAAGGCCGAGATGGAAACGGTCACTTTGCCCAATGGCAGACCGGTGCTGCGCTTCACCCGGCCGGGGCGGGGCGGGGCTTTCCAGATCCAGGTGCTGCCGGGTCATGGCGCCAGCAAGGAAGAAGTGGTGGCGCTGATCCATCAAACGGCTGACCAAATTCTCCGCTGAAATTGCAGATCTGCAAGATGACACTAAAGCCCCGAAATATCGGGGCTTTTTTATTGTCTTAGGGCAGATTGCTTTCAATTTGCAGGAGGGTCTCAACCCTCCTGC
>JAEZBH010000252.1 GCA_023427285.1 Pseudomonadota bacterium | reverse complement strand
CATTTCGGAACAACAGGGCCGGTGTTTGTCGCATATCCATGAGCATGACCGCGTCCGAAACGGAGACTTCGGGAATATGTTCCTGTGTTTCCGCGACGATAACAGGGTGCCCTTCCTCGACCTCCTGTTCCTCCGGCGTTGACTGAAGCACGGTATGCGCGGCGGGCGAGAGCGTGATTTCCCGCTCCAGGCCGTTATGATGATCCTTCAGGCGGCGCTTGTAGCGGCGCAATTGCTTCTCGAGTCGCTCAAGCGTGAAGTTGAAGGCAACGTACGGATCAAAGTCGCTGGCCTCGGCTTTCAGGAAGACGCCCTGACGCAGGTAAACCTGGCTGTCGAGGCGGAAGCCGTGCCCGCGGGCATCGCGCGCAAGGGTCACGGTCGCGCTGATCGCTCGGGGAAAGTACTTTTCAGCCAGTTGCTGAAGCCGTGTCTCTACGTGGGTAGGGAAAGCTTCGCCCACATCGACCTGATGACCAGAGACGCGAATGTCCATAGCACTCTCCTTCGCTAATACGGCGCTGTCCGACCACAATGGACAGGGCCTTGGGGCGAGTGGCGGGCCTTGAGTGCTCGCCACCCGCAAAGAGAGATGTTGTGACGGTTGAGGCGCGTTGCAAGGCCATTGCGCCCCAGGTCCGTCACTGGGGGAAGCGGATCTCGACCAACGGTTCTGTGCGCCCCTGATCTTTAGCGCCCGTTGTGTTGTCCTGCTTCCAACATCTTGAGCCTCCGGCGTTGAACGCTTGAGGGTATCTTCAGTGCTTCGCGATACTTTGCCACGGTTCTGCGTGCGATGTCGAACTTCTCTGCGACAAGAATTTCAACAAGCTTGTCGTCGGAGAGGATGGCGTTGGGTTTCTCCTGATCCACCAATTCCTTGATCCGCTGTTTCACGGCTTCGGCGGAGTGGGCGTCGCCGCCGTCGGCGGACTGGATGGCGGAGGTGAAGAAGAATTTCAGCTCAAAAACGCCGCGCGAGCAGGAGAGGAACTTGTTGGCGGTCACGCGCGAGACGGTCGATTCGTGCATGCCGATAACCTCGGCAATATGCCGCAGGTTCAGCGGCTTGAGGCCGCGCACGCCCTGCTCGAAGAAGTCTTCCTGCTGGCGCACCAGCTCGGTTGCGACCTTCAGGATGGTGCGGGCGCGCTGGTCCAGCGCCTTGGCCAGCCAGTTGGCGGATTGAAGGCATTCCGACAGGAAGGTGCGCTCGGTCTTGGAGGCGCGGGAGTTCAGCTCGGCGTAATAGGTGCGGTTGACCAGCAGCCGGGGCAGGGTGGCGGTGTTCAGCTCCACGCTCCATTTGCCCGAGGCCAGCTTGCGCACGAAGATGTCGGGCACCACCGATTGCAGGCGCTCGGCCCCGAAGGCGAGGCCGGGCTTGGGATTGTAGCCGCGCAGCTCGCGGATCATGTCGGAGAGGTCTTCCTGATCGACGCCGCAGATGCGCCGGAGCGCGGCCAGATCACCGCGTGCCAGCACGTCCAGATTGTTCAGCAGCGCTTCCATCGCCGGATCGCAGCGGTCAGCCTCTCGCGCCTGAAGGATCAGGCACTCGCTGAGCGAGCGGGCGCACACGCCCACCGGATCGAAGGTTTGCAGTACCTTGAGCACGCGAAGGGCCTGATCGGCGGGCACGCCGAGACGCTCGGCCACCTCTTCCACGGTTTCGGTGAGGTAACCGGATTCGTCCACCAGATCGATGAGGTAGGTGGCGATGGCAAGCGAGGTCGTATCGGTGAAGGCGGTGCGGGCCTGATCGTGCAGATGGTCACTCAGGCTGAGGTCCTCGATGAGCAGGCCATCGATGCCGGGCATGTCGTCATCGGGCATGCCGCCGCCAATGGCGCCCTGACCGTTGAGCCCGAGCATGGCATCGGGGCCGCCCTCGAACCCGTCGCCCATCCCCATGCAGTCGCTTGCGCTGTCGTGGTGATAGACTTCCGAGTTGATGTCCATGTCGAGCGGGGCATCGTTGCCCTCGGCCATGCCGCTGCCCAGCAGTGTGTCTGCGGTGATGACCTCGCCGCCTTCGAATCCGGCGTCCATGTCGGGAAGCTCGGAGAGGTCTGCGCCGTCGAAGCGCTCGCCTTCCGGTTCGGCCATGCCCTGTTCAAGCGCTGCCGGCCCGTCGTTGTCCGGCGATTCCAGCAGCGGGTTCTTCTCTACTTCCGCCGCAACGAAGCTCTCAAGTTCCAGGTTGGTCAGCGCCAGGAGCTTGATCGCCTGCTGCAACTGGGGAGTCATCACCAGATGCTGGCCTTGGCGGAGGTCGAGGCGAGGTCCCAGAACCATGGGCGAGCGGCGAGTCCCTTCGACTAGAGCGAGAAATGTTCGCCGAGATAGACCCGGCGAACCTGAGGATCGGCAACAAGCGCTTGCGGAGTACCCTCGAACAGCACCTTGCCATCGTAGATGATGCAGGCGCGATCCACGATGTCGAGGGTCTCGCGCACATTATGGTCGGTAATCAGCACGCCGATATCCCGATCCTTCAGGTGCGCGACCAGATCGCGAATGTCGGCAATGGAAATCGGGTCGATGCCTGCGAACGGCTCGTCCAGCAGCATGATGGAGGGCGCGGCGGCCAGAGCGCGGGCAATCTCCACGCGGCGGCGCTCGCCGCCCGAGAGCGCCAGCGCGGATGACTTGCGCAGGCGGGTGATGGAGAATTCATCCAGCAGCTGGTCGAGGCGGGCCTGACGCTCGTCGCGGTCTTTGACCACCACTTCCAGCACGGCGAGGATGTTTTCCTCTACGGTGAGACCGCGGAAGATCGAGGTCTCCTGCGGCAGGTAGCCAAGGCCGAGGTCGGCTCTGCGGTACATGGGCAGGCGGGTGATATCCAGACCGTTCAGCTGGATGCGGCCCTGATCCGGCAGCACCAGCCCCATGATCGAATAGAAGCAGGTGGTTTTGCCCGCGCCGTTGGGGCCTAGCAGGCCGACAACCTCTCCCCGGTGAACCGAGAGCGAGACGTCGCGCAGAACGGCGCGTCCATCATACGACTTGGCGATGGAGACAACATGCAGGCCGGTCTGCGCTGCCGTGCTGGCGTGCGCCCCCGTGGGGTGGGTGTCCGTGCCGAGAGTTGCTTCCATCATGGTTCACCGTTGCCTTACGCCATGGCTAGCTTGTTATGTTTAATAAAAGGTATGGGCCGCCGAAGCTGGCCCAGAATATGCATGAGTCAGCCAGAAGGAAAGGCGGCAATGGGCGCACTTGGCCCTATTCACGAACCAATCGGGGTGTTCGTGCCGGTACGGTCGTGAGCGGCTTACTGCTGATCGCGCGGCGGTATGACGAATCGGCCCGTCACCCGGCTGGGGGATTGGCCTGCCTCTGCGGGCGCGCCTTCCAGGCGCATGACGCCGGAGTCCAGGTTGACCTGCAACCGGTTGCCGTTCAGCGTCGAGTCGCCCTTGATGAGACGCACGCCGCCCACCAGCGTGATCTGGCGCTGGCGCACGTCGTAGATGCCGTAGTTGCCTGACGCCTGTTCGGAGGGCGAGGTCAGGCGCACGTTTCCGTTGGCGTCGATGCGCTGGATGACGAGGCTCTCGCCCTTCCCGCGATCGTAATAGACGCGCACGGTGTTGGACTGGAGGGTCATGTCGGCCTGTTCGACCTTCACGTTGCCCTGGAACAGCGCCACGTTCTCGCGGTCGCGCACTTCGATGCGATCGGCGTTCACGTCGATGACGGCGTTCGTG
>JAEZBH010000231.1 GCA_023427285.1 Pseudomonadota bacterium | reverse complement strand
CGTTGCGGTCATCCAGCTGATGGCGGGGACCAGTTTCGTTCATGCGGCGATAGATGGCCAGGCGAACGATGCCATCATTGGCAGCGCTGCCGGCTTCCTCCGCGTCGATTCCCCGCAGAATTTGCCGGGCGCTTTCGGCCAGGAACGGATTCTCCACGGAAAGGTTGAAGTTGCCCGAAACCGGCGTGGGAGCAAGCTCCGTGTTGGCACGGCTGTTGATGTACTGCGCTTCGGTGAAGACCTTGAAATGCTCGTTGATCTCATAGTTTGCAAATACGCCAACGGACCAGCGCTCGTTCGGAACCTGGAGATAGTTGTCCGGCGCGTAGTTGTACGTGGAGCCGTCATAAGGCTCCAGAATGCCACCCGGCCGCGCAATCCAGGCATCGTCGCCGCGGATCAGAAGGCCATCAGGAATGACCGCCGAGCCGCCTTCCTGAACACCGCCGCCCGGCTTTTCGGTCAGAACGGTGCGGGAGAATTTGCGAGCGCCCGCCATGATCGAGTTACGCTTCGAGTAACCAACGTATGCCGTGGCGTTACCCTTGCCGTTAGCGAAATTGCCGCCAACGATACCGTCGATCGAATAGGTGTCGCCGTCGCCAGCTTCGTTCTGACGATAGCTGCCCGATACCTGCACGCCCTCGAAATCGGTCTTCAGGATGAAGTTGACGACGCCCGCGATCGCGTCCGAACCGTAAATTGCCGAACGGCCACCGGTCACCACGTCCACGCGCTCGACGAGCGCCGTCGGAACGGTATTGAGGTCGACGATTTGCTGCTCGTCGTAGGAGACGTAGCGGCGGCCGTTGACCAGAACCAGGGTACGCGTTGCGCCCAGACCGCGCAGATCAACGGTTGACGCACCGTCGCCAGGGTTGTTTGAGGTTGCACCCAGAGACGGAATCACCTGCGGCAGTTCGTGCAGCACTTCTTCAACGTGCATGGCGCCGGAGAACTGGAACTCCTCCGCGCCAATGACGGCAACCGGGCTCGACGCCTGAAGGTCAGGACGCGCAATACGCGAACCGGTCACGATGATGGTGTCTGTCGTCGCAGTCTGCCCCTGCGCCAAGGCCGGAGCAGAAACTGCCATAAGCGCCGTTGCAACGCCCGCCTTCAGAAGTGCCTTGCTCGGCACCGAATTGGTTGAACTCACCTTGAATTCCTCCCGTTGGGTTGATCCTGAGTTACCCTGCCGCGTGTGGAGGACGCTGAATTTCTCGTAATACGTGTGCCCCATGGCGCACGAAAACGCCCAATCACCGCCGGAAAGCCCCCACTCTGGCCTGAGGCAAATCAACCCGAAGACGGAATATGAGTAAAGGAGTAATACAACCATTACGTTAGTTGCCCGCCGGGAGTGTGACTATTTTAACACGGGCTTGTTACGTTGTTCCCCAATGGCTCGATGAGGCTGAAATAATATTACCACATTAATTAACGCCCTCCCCCAACCAGAACGGGGCACAACCCAATGGTTGTATAACCTCCTGAGGGCACCCTCACCTTACCGGCGCAAGACGATCAGAGGACGGCACGCCCCCCGCACAAAAAAGCACCGGTCAGAACAGGTCCGACCGGCGCTTTAATTCGGCTAGTGCAATGCTTCAGTTGGCGTTTCCAAAAGCCGCCCGTCTGTTGGCGGCGGAGACTATATCCCGGCCCTAGAAGCGAATCGTTGCCGAAATGAAGTAATCCCGCCCCAACACGTCATAGAGGCCGGGGAAGGTATTGGCCTGCTCTTGGGAATCGCCCGTCAGAGGCGGCTTGTTATCGAACAGGTTGTTGACGCCAAAGGATATCTGCACATCCTTGGTGGCATCATACACGGCTGAGAAATCGAAATAGTGCTGGTCACCAAGCGTGGGCTTGGCCAGCTGCGAGGCTGGAACACCGGCATTCTTGATCTGGTCATCCTTCAGCTTGTCCACCCAACGGTAGCGCAGGCTGAGTTGCAGGGGACCCGTACTCCATGTCAGACGGCTGACAATGCGGAACTCGGGGATCGGATCATCGCAGGTCGCACCGAATTGCCCGACGCAATCGATCTTGTCCGGCAGATCCGTCACCGGCGTGTAGGTCCACTTCTCCACCCAGGTCCCCAGGAAGTAGAAGTTCAGTCGGCTTTCATTGTCGAAGAACCCGAAGTTCAGATTGCGCCCGTAGTCGATCTGGAAGTCGATACCCGCCGTCTTGAGCGAGGCAACGTTGGCCCGATTTGCAACGACGATGCTGATGTCGCCGCCGGGATTTCTCTGAACCGCCTGACAGTAGGGATGGTTGATGTCCTGAATGACCGTGTAGCAAAGGCTGAGAATGTTGTTCACGCCGCCGCCAAGGTCCGTGATGTAGCGATCGATTTTTATGTTGTAGTAGTCGATCATCATATTGAGGCCCGGCGCAAAGGCCGGCTGAATGACCGCGCCGATCGTCCAGGTGTCCGACGTTTCCTCCTGCAGATCAGGATTGCCGCCAAACGAGCCTTCGATCTGGGAGTCCGGCTGCACGCCGCTGGTAAAAACCGAATCGGCTGGCACGCCCGTGGCAATGCACAGGTCGCGCACGGCTTGCGTTTGCGCTGCGGGCAAGGCGTCCGAGCATGGATCGAGCGCTGGCGGGAAACCCTGCTCCTGCCCGCCGAACAGCTCCTCCACGTTTGGAGCGCGAATGGCGCGCTGGTACTGACCGCGCAGCGTCACGGCGGAAACAGGGGCCCACTCTCCCCCCGCCGCCCAGGAAAAGACGCCGCCCACGGCATCAAGGGAGTAGTCCGAGTAACGCGCCGCAGCGGTCAGCTCCAGGCGATGCGCAAAAGACTGATCGGACAAGAGCGGCGCGCGCAACTCGCCGAAAAGCTCCTTCACCGAATATCTGCCCGATGTC
This sequence comes from Pseudomonadota bacterium, assembly GCA_023427285.1. Taxonomy (GTDB): domain Bacteria; phylum Pseudomonadota; class Alphaproteobacteria; order Sphingomonadales; family Sphingomonadaceae; genus Pedomonas. The sequence goes on along the minus strand of JAEZBH010000231.1, from coordinate 3,351 downwards.
GGCGCGCCGGCATTGAAGCCGCTCACATCGCCTGAGGCGAGGGAGAAATCCGGCAGGAAGCGGCTGCTGACCGATCGCCATTCCGCGCCAATGGCAAGGGCGACAGCCCCCGCACCGAGGTCGAACAGGTCACCCGTGACGCTGCCGTTGACCACCTGCAACTGCGAAATCTCGCTGTTGGCGGCGGCAATGCTTACGTAGTCCGCGGCTTCTTGCGTCATTGCGCCTTCGCCGAAGACGTTGATCGGCACGCACCCTTGCGATCGGGCCGCCGCATCGGAGCAGCGCAACTCTCCCGTGTCCGGATCAAGCTCGGTGCGCAGCGCCGCGCGCATACGGCTGATGGAGATATTGCCGTTCTGAACCTGGCTGTTGCGCGTGCGGGCAAACAGGTAATAGGCGTCGTATTTCCACCCCTCGACAACATCGCCCTCCAGCCCGCCCACCACGCGCCATGCATTGCGCTCGTCCAGATTTTCGCGCGGACCAACTTCGCTCATGCGCCGGAAGAGCGTCGCATTGACATAGCCGTCACCGGCGTCCGCACCGGTTTCCTGCGCATCAGCCAAAGCAAGGGCCGCGCGCGCCTCAGGGGACAGGAACGGACTGGCCACGTCCAGCGCCACAGTCTCGCCGAATGGTGTCGGGGCAAGTTCGCCCGACACCCGGTTATTGGCAAACGTCGCCTCCATGTAGAAACGGATATTGTCCGTGATGTCGTAATGCGCCTGCGAGCCGATCAGCCAGCGCTCCTGCGGCACCATCAGCAGATTGGCGGGCGCGTAGTTGTATTGATCGCCCGGAGAGATGAACGGCCTGTAGGTGCCGCCCTGCTGAAACACCGCACCAAAGCCCGCCGGAAACGTGGCGGGGCGGGTGCTGTCAGGGATGGTCACGCGCCCACCCGGCACGACGGAGGTGCCGCCCGCCACCAGAACCGGCCTGCCCGCCGCGTCCACGTCATCCACCAGCGCCGTGCGCGAGAACCGGCGCGCATCCTGATAAATCGACTTGCGATCGTAGTAGGTGACGTAGGCGAGAATATTGCCGCGATCGTCCGCGAAATTGGAGCCGAGCGCGATGTTGAAATCGATCCGCTCGCCATCGCCCCGTTCGCTGATGCGGTAGACGGCCCCAATCTCCGCCCCCTCGAAGTCACGGCGCATCACGAAGTTCACGACGCCTGCAATCGCATCAGAGCCGTACACGGCCGATGCGCCGCCCGTGACCACGTCCACCCGATCAAGCAGAAAGGTCGGGATGTTGTTGACGTCCACAACCTGGGCGACATCGTAAAAAATATAGCGTCGGCCATTTACAAGAACGAGCGTGCGCTCTTCGCCCAGGCCGCGCAGGTCGATCGTGGCCACACCCTCGCCAGGGTTGTTCGAAAAGCTCGTCTCGCCGGGGATAACCTGCGGCAGCACGTTGAGCACGGACTCGACATTGATTGCACCGGACAGGGAAAATTCCTCCTGCCCGACCACCCCCAGCGGACTTGAACTGCCAAGATCAGGGCGGGCGATACGCGAGCCGGTCACCACGATGGTTTCCCCCGACTCATCCTGCTGCCCCTGCGCCAGCACAGCTGATGAATTCAGATACACGGCCCCCAGAACAGCCGTGGCGACACTTGCTTTGAACACCGCTCTCCGCCGCGCGGAGGATGAATTCTTCATGGCTGGATACCTCCCTGCTCGGACAAAATTCGCCCGTCGGGAAATCCACGCACGCAGCAGCGCAGCGGATATCCCGTTCAGGGCGTCGAACTGAATCAACGGGAAGGAGACACTACGAAGGATACACGAACGCGGCAGACCACCGGATCATGCTGGGCGGGACGCCTGCGTCCGCCCCTGCAACGGGTGGAGCGAAGCGGTGGTTTCACCCCAACAGTCGGATTGTTGCGGAACGGCTCATTTCGGCTGGAAGTGTATCAATTATGATACAGAAGCGACACCAAAGCCGCAGATTTCTGCCATTTCTTTTGATTACACAAAGTTGAAAGTACAACAGGGGGGAGAGACTTCCCCCGCCTGCGCGATTTCCAAATCGGAAACGGACTGAGGTTAATTCACCTTGGCCCCGACAGCTGCGGGAGGAGTGCTGGCAACAGGCGCGCTTGCCCCCGGCAGCGGCGGCAGACCCGGCAGGGTGGTGGGATCGACATGCACAGCGCCCCAGCGCAGCCCCGAGTTCAGATGCGGGCCGGTGGCTCGGCCCGTGGCACCGATGGCCCCGATCTGCTGCCCCTGCGCCACCACATCTCCCGGCTTCACATCGACGCGGCTCAGATGCAGCATGGAGGAGAACAGATTGAACCCGTGGTCGATGATGACAAGACCGCCTTCCAGCGTGAAGTCCGTTACGGCAAGGCGGATGGTGCCCGCAGCGGGCGCGATAATCGGCGTGCCGGTCTTGTTGGCGACATCAACGCCATGATGCGGCGAGCCGGGCACGCCATTGCGGAAACGCTGGGACCCATAAACGCCGGAGATGCGGCCCACCGCAGGCCATACGAACGACTGCGCCCAGTGCAGGTCGAGCGAAGGATTGGCCCGCGCCTCGGCGATCTGCTTCAGCTCTTCCTGACGACGTGCAAGCATTTCAGGCGGCATCTGCACGGTCTTGGGCGGCAGGCCGTTGACGTGCTGAATGTTGAAGGTGCGCGGCTCCACCGGCAGAGCGTGGGCGACCTGCACGCCATCCGCACGGGTTGCGATCAGGTTCAGCGGACCTGCCGCGTCCCGGTGAACCCCAAGAACGAAGCGGCCATCTGCGGCCAACGGCAGATCCTGCCCGTCATACACCAGCCGCGCTGTGCCTTGCGGGGCCACGCCAACCACGACACCGCCCTGCACGACCCGGCTCAGAATTTGAAAACCGGCGGCGGGCGCTATTTTAACGGGGGGAACATCTTGCGGCAGCATCTCATCGGCCTGCGCCGGGATGCCAAACACTGCCAGGCTGGCAACCAGAGCCAGTTTTCCCACATGCCGCGACCATGCCGATCCGGCCTTGCACACATGACGCACCGCCCGTGTCTCCTGATTGGTTGAGTCGCCCCCTGGCCTTAGACGTTGCCCCGCCGATGATGCCGAACGCGCCATTAGAGCGAGGCGTCAGTCAGCCTTCTTCTGCGTTTCCGCGAAACGCTTGGTGGCAATTTCCGCGCTGGCGTAGGCTTCCTGCGCATCCGCATTCCAGTAGCGCAGATCCTGAAGCGGGATCTTTACGCCCGACACAGCGCACACCACGTGATCGCCGGGGCTGAGCAGACGGAACGAGCCGGGGAGAAACTGAACCCGCGCGGGGCGCGATGCGTTGGAATTGAGCATGGAAACCATTTCA
>JAEZBH010000228.1 GCA_023427285.1 Pseudomonadota bacterium | reverse complement strand
TTCCCGGTTGGCGCAACCTTCTACGCAAAGCAGGGCTTCTCTTATTAGGTGTGAGCCAAAGCCAGATGCCCCGGAGAGGTGAGAAACCTCTCCGGGCGCGCCCGCTCGTTCATGTGGGGCCTGTTTTCATCAGCCCCGTTTCTCCGTCTTGCGCCCTTGGCCGTTTCATGCAAGATCGCGCCTATTGCCGATGATGTGACTCATGGCCCCGTAGCTCAGCTGGATAGAGCGCCGGTTTCCTAAACCGTAGGTCGCAGGTTCAAGTCCTGCCGGGGTCACCAGTCTGGCGTATTCATCATCCGCGTATCCCGAGCAGTCCAGAGCGACTTTCGAATAGGATGCGCCAAGCTGCTTGAAAGCCGCTCTAAGCCCCGATAATCATCGTGTCCTGCGGCACCCATGCCAACAGGGAAGCCGCGGTGCTGCCGATGGTCGCCTGCACGAAGCCGCTTGCCCCCGTGGTGCCGATGACCATCAGGTCTGCTCCGGTTTCCGCCAGCGCCTCGTCCAGCACGCTTGCAACCTCGCCGTAGCCGATGCGCAGCTGCACCCGGTCGCGCACGTCTTGCGGGACGGAGGGGTGGTCGAGAAAAGCCGCCAGCTTGTGCTTGGCGTCGGCTTGCAGTTCGACCCGCGCCTTTTCGGAATCGAGCCAGGTTTCAAAGGGCAGCTGGGCGGCATGGACCAGATGCAGGGCCGCGTTCGGGAACAGCGCGGCGGCGGACACCAGCGCCGCGCGAGACGTCTCGGACAGATCGGTTGCCACCAGCAGGGTGCGATAAGCGCCGCGCGGGCGCTGCTTCACGATCAGAACGGGCACGGAGGCGTGGCGGATGACGTAATCAACCGCCGTGCCCAGCACGTAGTCGCGCATGTCGTTGAAGCGGGCAACCCCGGTGACGATGACGCCGCTGCCCCGTTCCTTCGCGGTGGCGGCAATGGTGACGGGCGGCGAGCCGGTGGGCAGCAGGATGTCCGCCGGAATTTCCGGGTCCGGCAGGGTGGCGCGCACCGCGCTTTCGGTCAGCGTTGCGCCAACCTTGCCCTTCGGGGCCTCTTCCAGCACATGCACGACGGTCAGGCAGGTGTTCCATTCAGCCGCCAGCTGCGCGGCCCGATCCACGGCGCGATCGCAGCGCGGGCTCAGGTCGGTTGCAACGAGAACGGAGGTCCCGGTGAATGTCATGCTGCACGCCCCTTGGCTTGGTTGAGGTTCAGGATAGGCAACGGGAGCAGACAGTGCAACCAACGGAGGGAATTAAGAAAATCCGCCGCCCAACCCGTGCGCAAAAGAAAACGCCCAAGGCGGGGCCTCGGGCGCTTCTTGAACCAGAACCGTTCGATGAAATCAGAACAGCATCTTCATGCAGCTCTTAGAACGGCATCTTCATGCCGGGAGGCAGCGGCAGGCCCTGCGTGACCTTGCCCATTTCCTCCTGCGCCTTGACTTCGGCCTTGGCGCGCGAATCGTTGAGGGCGGCGGCGATCAGGTCTTCCAGCACGTCTTTCTCTGCCGGGTCGATCAGCGACGGGTCGATGGAGACGCGCACGACCTTGCCCTTGGCGGTGGCGGTCACCTTCACCAGACCCGCGCCCGACTGGCCTTCCACCTCGATGGCGTCCAGCTTGGCCTGCGCTTCGGCCATCTTGGCCTGCATGTTCTGCGCGGCCTTCATGATCTCCTGAATGTTCATGCCTGGGCACTCCTCAAACTGCCGGGGGCGATGGAGGCGGCGGGCTCGTGGCCGTTGCCGGCATCCTCGCTGCCATCCTCGCCGGATGGGGTTTCTTCGTTCTCGATGATGTTGATCAACTCCGCGCCGGGGAAAGTCTCAAGCGCGGTGCGAACCAGCGGATCGGCCAGCACGGCGGCGCGCATGGCCTCAAGACGGGCGGCTTCCTGCTCTTGCAGCGTCATCTGGCCTTCGGCCTGACTGAGGCCGACCAGCCAGCGGGTGCCGGTCCACACCTCAAGGCACTGCATCATGCGCTGGGCCAGATCGCGCGGGGCGCGGTCGCGCAGGCGCAGCTCCACCTTGCCGGGGGCGTAGGAGACCATATGCACGTCATCGTGCAGCGCCTTGGCGATGAGCAGCTCGCGGCGATTGCCGAACAGCTTCACCATGTCCTCGAACGTGGCGGGCAGATCGGCCTGCGGCGCGGGTGCGGCGCTCATGGCCGCCGGATGCGGCACCACGTCAGCGCTCGGAGCGGGCGCAGGATTCAGTTGCGCCGCGGGCGCGGGCTGCTCAATTTGTGCAACCGGTGCCGCGTGGCTGGCGGACGGCGCTCGTGCGCCAGCGCCTGCCGAGACGGTCTCGCCGTTCTCCAGCTTCTTCAGGAGGTCGAGCGGGTCCGGCATTCCTGCGGCGTGGATGAGGCGCAGCACAGCCATTTCCGCCGCCTGAATCGGCGAGGGGGCGTTCTGCACTTCCTGCAAGCCCTTGAGCAGCAGCTGCCACAGCCGGTGCAGCGCGCCGAAGCCCAGCACGCCCACCCATTCCAGCGCACGGGTGCGCTCGGCCTCTGCCAGCCCGTCCGTGCCCTCGTCCGGCGCGAGCTTCAGGCGGGTCAGCGCGTGGACCATTTCCAGCAGGTCCTGCATGATGGTGGCTGGATCAGCGCCCGCCTCATACTGGCGGCGCAGGTTGGCAAGCGCAGGCTTGGGCTCGCCTTCCAGAATGTGGCCCATCAGCTCGGCAATCAGCGCCCGGTCGGCAAGGCCGATCATGTCGCGCACGGCCTCGGCCGTGACGGTGCCGCCGCCGTGGGAAATTGCTTGGTCGAGAATCGACAGGCCGTCGCGCACCGAGCCTTCGGCGGCGCGGGCAACGATGGTCAGCGCCTCGGCCTCTGCGCTTGCGCCTTCCTTCTCGACGATGGAGCGGAAGTGGTTGGCCAGCACCTCGGTCGGGATTCGCTTCAGGTCGAACCGCTGGCAGCGCGACAGCACCGTGACCGGAACCTTGCGGATTTCCGTGGTGGCGAAGATGAACTTCACATGCGACGGCGGCTCTTCCAGCGTCTTGAGCAGCGCGTTGAACGCCGCCTTGGACAGCATGTGAACTTCGTCGATGATGTAAACCTTGAAGCGGGCCGAAACGGCGGCGTAGCGCACCGCGTCGATGATCTCGCGCACGTCGTCAATACCGGTGCGGGAGGCCGCGTCCATCTCAACGACGTCCATGTGGCGGGATTCGCTGATCGCCCGGCAGGGCTCGCACACGCCGCATGGAGAAATGGTGGGGCCGCCGGTGCCGTCAGGCCCGACGCAGTTCAGCGCCTTGGCGATGAGGCGGGCGGTCGATGTCTTGCCGACACCGCGAACACCCGTCAGCAGGAAAGCGTGGGCCAGTCGGCCGGTTTCGATGGCGTTGGCCAGCGTCCGCACCATGGCATCCTGGCCGATGAGGGCCTCGAATGTGGAGGGGCGGTATTTCCGCGCGAGTACGCGGTATGCCTCGGGCGCGGTTGTGTCAGTCATTCCCTGGCCAGTCTGGTTTTGGGTGGGAGCCGGGAACGACCCAGACCGGAATCGTTGCGGCTGCTTCCTTCCGGACCTGACCGGGTTGGCGAGCGGCCTGCCCGCCCCGACTCCCAGTCCCCGTTTTCCACGAATTTTTGCTGAGCGCAACAGATGCTTGCACAAATTTCGCCTGAAAGGGCACTGTGCGAGCCAAACAAGTGGGATTCTACGCCTTATGTCTGCCGACCCGTTCACTGCGCCGCTGCGTGAGGCTCCGCTGGGCTTCACCGGCGGCTGGCTCGACCGCACGGACAACCTGCGCCGCGATCCGGCATGGATCGCCCGGATGCGCCAGAGCCCCGAGGTGCGCTGGATGCTGTTGCAGGACCTGAAGCCGTTGGTGCGCATAGAGAACGAGCAGCCGGACCTGCTGTGGTTCAGCGGAGAAGACGCCGCGCCCGTAATAAGCGCGGGCGATGACTGGGTGTTCCTTGGGCTGGATGAGGCCGAGACGCCGCATTTTGCCGTCAACCTCAAGGCGGATGCGCCGCTGCCCGCAGCAGAGGCGATGGAAGTTTGGGATGCCCGCGCCGCCGCCATGAAGATGCGCGATGCCCGCATGGCGGTGCTGGGGCAGGCGCGCTCCCTCCTGGCCTGGCACGGCACGCACCACTTCTGCTCCCGGTGCGGTCAGCCCAGCGTCATCGACAAGGGCGGCTACGGGCGCAGATGCTCGTCTGAGGCTTGCAAAGCCGAGCATTTTCCCCGCGTCGATCCGGTCGTTATCATGCTGGTGGTCGATGGCGAGAGCTGCCTTGTGGGCCGTCAGCCGCACTTCGGGCCGGGCATGTATTCGGCGCTGGCGGGATTCGTCGAGCCGGGCGAATCGCTGGAAGAAGCCGTGCGCCGGGAAGTGTGGGAAGAGGCGGGCATCCGCACGGGGCGCGTGCGCTATGTCGCCAGCCAGCCGTGGCCGTTCCCCTCGAACCTGATGGTCGGCTGCTTCGTTGAGGCGCGCTCCCGCGAGGTGCGGATCGATGAAACGGAACTGGAAGACGCCCGCTGGTTCACCCGCGGCGAAGTCCGCGCCGCCCTGAAGGGCGAGGGGCCGTTCACCTGCCCGACGCGCATCGCCATCGCCCGGCACCTGCTGGAGACATGGGCAGCGTTGGGGGATTAATTATCTGGTTTATTTAGAGATTTTCGCAGGGGACTTGGTCCCCTGCACCCCATTCATTTCAATGGCCGTGGTTCAGGGGA
>JAEZBH010000183.1 GCA_023427285.1 Pseudomonadota bacterium | reverse complement strand
CGGTAATACTGGTCAGCGTCTGGTTTCCGGCATTGGTCCCCACAAAGGTATATGGAACCACCTGTCCAGCACCGGTGATCACAGTGGTCGTCGACGACTTTTCCACATTGATCGCTGCGTTCTGCTTGATCGGGATCGACAAGCTGTCGGTGACGGGTTCCGTCTCGTTGGAATCGGCGGTGACCGTATTGTCGAGCGTGCCGCCCGCGTCGAGTTCTGCCTGGGTAAAGGTGTGCGTGGCCGTACAGGTCATGCTTTCACCCTTCGCCAGAGTCGTTTTCGGGCAGGTCATGTCATCGTTGTGGTTGTTGTCCGAAAGAGCAATGCCCGTTAGCGTGGTGTTCCCGGTGTTGGTGACAAGGTAGCTATAGGTCACAGGTCCTGGCGCGGATAGCTCTATTGTTGCAGAGCTCTTATCCACCGTCATACCTGGCATTGCAATGTCATTGTTGGTAATGGTACAGGTTGCGGTACCGCCTGCGGGCACACTCACATTCGAACAGTTGTTGTACGTGGTCGTATACCCATCAATCGGGACGCCCACTTCAACCACCGAGTGCGAACCCGCAAGAACCGTGACACTGTTCGAGCAGTCCGATTCAAATGTGGAAGCCGCGCCGCTATCGACCGAGAAGGAGAAGTCGGCGCAGGTCTTCGCACCCGAGTTGTCATTGATCACGGTCTTATTCACAACCAGGGTGCCGGTCTGCAAGGTGTTGGTGAAGGTACAGGTGACGATCTCTCCCGGGGCGAGTGCAATGGCATTCGCCGGGCTTCCGTCGCTGCACGTAGCGTTGGTGGCATAGCTAGAATTGGCTGTTTCCACCACCGAATAGGTGCCTGCGTACAGGAACGAGCTCTTGAACGGGGCGCTCGCATCGGTCAGGCTGAAGGTAACAGGAGTGATCACTGACCCACCTGTGGGGGTGCCTGTCAATGTGAAATCGAAGTTGGTCGTTAATCCAGCAGGGCTGGTGACCTTGTCCACGATGATCTGACCAGGGACCGGGATATCGACATTGAAGCCTGTATCGCATTTGCACTTTGATGGCGCGCCGGGCACCGCCTGCACCGGACTGGTGCACAGCGAGTTATCGCCTGGCTGGCGCCAGCTGGTGCAGTTGGGCAGGTCCAGCTTACCGTTTGCATCATCATCCACACAAGCTACGGTCAGCGTGACGGATGGGTACAGCGGGTTATGGGCATCGTTGATATCACCGCAAGTATCATTTTCCTGCCCCGACACAACCTGGTCTAAATCTAGCCATGGCGGGTCTGGTGCATAGGCTGGGGTTGCCGCAGTACAAGAGCCGGTCTTGGCGGCATCACCATTCGGATCGCCATCCGTGGCAAACCATAGGCCTACATCATAGCGGGCCTGGGCAGTTAACTTCACTTCGAAGTCAGCCTTGAAGGTAACTGTATCACCCGGGTAGGCACAACCGTCATCCAGAATCTGGATCTTGGTCGCACTCGCGATGCTGATATCATTGGCGGTACAATTCAGGCCGAAGCCAGCCGACTCTTGCATGCAGCCAACACCAGGAATGACATCGGCATTTCCAGAACCATCCAGCGCCGGTGACTGCGGCCCTGCGAGATTCAGGGTGCTCGCCAGCGTGTTCCAGGCCTCTTCCGGCATTACCGCCTGCTCTTCCGCAGGCCCCTCCTCTATGCCGGGCGAGGTATCCAATGGTTCTACTTCAACCACCGGATTGGCTTGCGTTTCTACGGCGTCAGTGCCTGTGGTAACGTCTGTCACCGCCGCATAAACAGTGAGCGGGCTGGATAAGATCATCACCAAGACGACGATCAAATCCAAAGCCCTAAAAACTCTCCATTTCCAATTTCTTGTGTGCATTGTTCCCTCCCTTAAAACAAAACGCGAAACCAGGCAATGTGGCCGGTTTCGCAATTGGCTCCCCAGAGACTCTCCCGAAAAAATACCCCCCGGGAACTGCGACCAATGAAAGTCTCTGGATCAACGCTTCCACGCAGCGTACTGCATCAATCGCTTAAATATCCTTCTGGCTTTTCTCCCCTGTGATAGTAGTAAAACTTCTCGTATACCTTTAAAACAAAAAGTAGTTAATAACGTTTGCGAGATACTTTTTTGACCGGTAAAACTATTATGCGCCTACTAACCCACAAAAATACTGGCAACATTCTGTCAAAATAATAAATATATATTACATATCAGAATTATCGTATTCTACTTACCGAACCGGTACCCTTCTCCCCACACGGTAAAAATATACCTGGGATTTTTTGGATCTTCTTCCAAGATGCCGCGAAGGCGTTTGATTGCCGATTCCACGAGGTTGTAATCACCTGGCTCATTTCGATAATTCCAGACTGCCTGCAGCAGACTGGTCTTGCTGACTGTTTCGCCTACATGGTGCATAAAATAACTGAGCAAGCGCATTTCGGTACGGGTCAAGGGTATTGATTTGCCATCTCGTATAACACTACGGGCGCGGAGATCCAACAGCAGATCATCGTGTTGAAGCATCCAGCCAGGCAGCGCTAGAGGAGCGCTAGACCGCTTCAAGATCGTCCGTACTCGGGCGATTAATTCCACCGGGCGTATTGGCCGGGTGATGAAATCGCTTACACCGGCATCAATCCCATTCACAATCTCCTGGTCGTCCCCCGCCACAGCAATCAGCATCACAGGCACAGAAACAACATCGTGAATGGCTTTGCACTGCTCAAACTGCTTATCCCGCATGAGCATAAGATCCAAAATCACCAGATCAAAAGCGCTAGAACGCAGCAGGTCTAGCGCCTGCTCACAGCT
>JAEZBH010000173.1 GCA_023427285.1 Pseudomonadota bacterium | reverse complement strand
CGGAAATTCTGCGGCTGGTGGACGAGTTGATCGCACTGCTGGAATATACCGAAGCGCAGGCGGAGCACGCCCGAACCCATGCGGGGAACCTGGCCCATGCGCTCAAAACCCCGATGAGCGTGCTGATGAACGAGGCGCAGGACGGCAACAGCCCGGCGCTGCGCGAGACGGTGCTGGGGCAGGTGGCGATGATGCGCCGCCATGTCGATCACCATCTGGCCCGCGCCCGCGTGCTGGGCCGCCGCGCCGACATTCGCGCCCGCACGCCGGTGTGGTCGTCCGTGCTCAGCCTCAAGCGCGCGCTTGAGCGGATCTACGTCGAGAAGAATTTCACGGTTGAGGTGGAGGGCGACGCCGCGATCGAGTTCCGGGGCGAGCGGCAGGATCTGGAGGAGATGATCGGCAATCTCCTCGACAACGCCGCCAAATACGGCCGGGGCAGGGCACGCGTGACGGTGCGCAAGGATCTGGACGAGCGCGGCCGGCCCTTCCTGCGCATCATCATCGAGGACGATGGACCGGGTATTCCGGTTGAGAAGTGGAGCCTCTTGTTCGAGCGCGGCGTGCGGCTCGATCAAAGCTCGAAGGGCACGGGCATCGGGCTCGCCATCGTGCGCGACATCGCCGACATCATGGGCGGCAAGGTGTGGCTGGAGCAGTCGGAACACCTTGGCGGCCTTGCGGTCGTTCTGCTGCTGCCAAGGGCGGAAAGCGCCGAGGCGTAAGGCATTTGCGCCCGAATACGGGCGTGCAAATGCGCGTTCAGCCATAGTTCAGCAGGCAAAGCGTAGCGTGGCGGCAGTTTTGGATGCGCGTTAAGCGATCATGGAGAGAGTGTATGCAGTATCGGGGGTCTTCGCGTTGGGCCATTGTGCCGCTGCTGGCTCTGGCCTTGCCTCTGGCGGCATGTCAGGATTACGGCACGAAAGAAGGGATCGGCACGCTGGCAGGTGCGGGCCTTGGCGCTTGGGCCGGTTCGGCGATTGACAGCTCGGGTTCGGGCGGTGTGGTTGCGGTGGCGGCCGGTACGCTGATCGGCGGCTTCCTTGGCAACCAGATCGGTCGCGGTCTGGACAAGGCTGATCGTCTGGAAGCCGAGCGCGCCCAGTATCAGGCGCTTGAATACGGCCGCTCGGGCACCCGTACCGAATGGCAGAACCCTGACAGCGGCCACAGCGGCTGGGTTGAGCCTGCTCCGGCCTATCAGAGCGAGCGGGGCCAGACCTGCCGCGAATATACCCATACGGTCATTATTGGCGGCAAGCCTCAGGAGGCTGTCGGCACCGCCTGCCGTCAGGAAGACGGCAGCTGGCGGGTCGCCAAGTAATAATCCTTCCCTTCTCTGGAAGCGCTGCCCGTGTGCGCTGCCGGGGCGGGGGGATAAGCAAAGGGGCCGGATGCATCAGCATCCGGCCCCTTTGTCGTTCTGCCTGTTGCAGCCTGACAGGTCAGGCTGAGCGCAGCGCACCCAGGAACTGCTGGATCTGCTGACGCAGCAACTGCGCTTCGTGAGAGACCCCGCGCGATGCGTCCAGCATCTGCTGGGCATCGGTGGCGTTGTCCTCAACCGCGTTCTGAACCGCCGTGATGTTGCTGACGACCTCGACCGTGCCGTTGGCAACGTCCTGCACGGTGCGGCTGATCTCCTGCGTGGCGGCGCTTTGCTGTTCCACCGCCGAGGCGACGGTGGCCGACATCTCGCTCACCGTGTTCACGATGGTGCCGATCTCGTTGATGACAACGACGGTGTTGTCGGTTGCCGCCTGAATGGCGCTGATCTGCGCCGTGATTTCATCGGTGGCCTGAGCGGTCTGGTTGGCGAGGGTTTTGACCTCCGCCGCCACGACGGCAAAGCCGCGACCCGCATCGCCCGCGCGGGCGGCCTCGATGGTGGCGTTCAGCGCGAGCAGGTTGGTCTGGTCGGCGATCTGGTTGATGAGGGTGACGACCTCGCCGATGCGCTGACCCGCTTCGGCCAGATGCTGAACCTGAAGGGTCGCATGGTCCGCCTGCGCCTTGGCCTTGACGGCCATGCTGGAGGTTTCGCTGATGCGGTTGGTGATTTCAGAGATGGAGCTGGTCAGCTCCTCCGTTGCCGCGGCAACCGCGTTCACGCCGTTGCGTGCGTTCTCGGTCACGCGGGTGGCGTTGATCGCCTGCTCGCTCGACTGGGTGGAGGAGTCGGCCATGCGGGTGGCGGACTGCTCCAGCTCGCCGGCGGCCACGGTCAGGCGTTCGGCAATGCCGGCAACGGAGGCTTCAAGGTCGGTCGCCATTTGCAGCAGGGCGGCGCGCTGGCGCTCGTCTGCGGCGCGGCGCTCGGCCTCGGCCTGCTCCATCAGGCCCTGATTTTCGGCATTGACCGCATTGATGCGCTCTTCCAGCAGCTTCTGGGCCTGAAGGCGTTCATCCTCCACCTGCGCCTGAAGCTCGGCATTGCGCACGGACTGCTCGCGGAACACTTCGAGCGCGCGGGCAATGTCGCCCACTTCGTCGCGGCGGTTGCTGCCTTCGATCACCACATCGTGATTGCCGCTGGTCAGGGTGTTCACGGCATCGGCAAGACGGGTCAGCGGGCGGCCGATCAGCGTCTGGCCCAGGGTGAGGGAGCCGATGACGGCAACGCCCACGCCGCCGATGGCGATGATGAGCATGAGCCGCAGGCTCTCGTCATGGAAGGCTTGCAGTTCGGCTCGGGTCTGGTCGATGTCGTCGGCCTGTTGTTGGGCATTTTGGAGAACAAGCTCATTCAATGCCTGACGAGAGGAGCGGTTGGCATCGTTGTCGCCCAGAATGCGGGCAGCAGGGCCACCTTCGTCACGTCCCACCTGCG
>JAEZBH010000289.1 GCA_023427285.1 Pseudomonadota bacterium | reverse complement strand
CCCCGGTGCTGGGTTGCCACCACCTGACGCAGCAGACGGTAGGTGCCAACAACGTGCGGCGTGCCGTCTTGCCCCCCGTCCAATCCGTGATCGATGACGAGCAGGTGGTCGCAGATGCTGTCGTAAGCGTCGATGTCGCGCTTCGCCGCCTCGATTTCGGGGGAAGGGCGGGCTCCCATCTCCTCGTAGAAGATCTGGTAGCGCAGCGCCTGGGCGGCCGCGATTTCCTCCTCGGAGGTTGCGAGCCGTACATCCAGCTGTCCTGCCTTGTGGATGTACGGTGAGGCCGCCAGCGTGGCCGGAGCCACCGCCGTCATGCCAAAGGCCGGGTAGGTCATGGAACCTCTTGAGATTGCCTTTCGCGAACATGGCCGGTCCCGCCCCGGGACCAGCCACGGCCAAGTTTAATCCCGAATTGTGACAGCCGTGTCAAACCGCTCAAGGTAGTAGCGCAGCGGACTTGTGCGGCTGGCAGCTTGAGTGTTGAGGTTACACGGCGGGGACAGGGGTATCGCGCCGACGCCAGATCAGCCACAGCAGCACAAGGCCCGGCAGGGCAATGACGGTGGTCAGCACATAGAACCCGACCCAGCCGAGGCTTTCGGCCAGATAGCCGGACGGGGCCGCCAGCCATGTGCGCCCCACCGCCGCCAGCGAGGAGAGCAGGGCGAACTGGGTGGCGGTGTAGCTGACGTTCGACAGCCCCGAGAGGTAGGTGACGAATACGGTGAGACCGACGCCGCTGGAGAAGTTTTCCAGACCGATGACGAGGCCCAAGACAAGCGGATCGTGACCGACCATGGCGAGGAACGCAAAGCCGAGGTTGGTGATCATCATGAGCACGCCGGTGATGATGAGCGCGCGGCCCATGCCCACCAGACTGAGGAAGGGGGCCGCAACCGCCGTGCCCGCAATCAGCGCCCAGAAGCCGACCAGCTTGTTGGCGGCGATGTACTGCTCATCCGTGAAGCCAAGCTCCACGATCAGCGGGCTGAGCATGGTGTTGGCCATGGCATCGCCCAGCTTGTAGATGAGCACGAAGCCGAGAATGAGCAGCGCGCCGCGCGTGCCGTTGCGGCGGAAGAACTCGGCGAAGGGGCCGATGAGTGTCTTGTTCAGCCAACGGCCAAGCCGGACGGCAACCGGCTCGCCCGAGCGCGGAGCCTCTGCCACGGTTTTGCTGTGCGCGGTGTCGCCCGCCCAAACCGCCGCCACCATGGCGCACAGCACAAGCAGGCCGGTGATGCTGTAGGCCGCGGCCCAGCCGTGCTGGGTGGCCAGCCACACCGTGCCCGCGCCCGCCAGCAGGTTGCCGGTGCGATAGCCGAACTGGTTCAGCGCCGTGCCGTGGGCCAGCTGGTCCGGCGGCAGAATTTCGATGCGGTAGGCATCGATCACGATGTCCTGCGTCGCGCTGAGGAACGAGACGATGATCGCCCACAGGGCAAAACGGCCAAGCTCGTTCACCGGGTCGCTGTGCCCCAGTTGCCAGAGCGCGCCCATCAGCATGAAGCCGACAAGGAACAGCCAGCTGCGGCGCTGGCCGAGCAGGCCGTCCAGCACCGGCAGGCGA
Organism: Pseudomonadota bacterium; assembly: GCA_023427285.1. Taxonomy (GTDB): domain Bacteria; phylum Pseudomonadota; class Alphaproteobacteria; order Sphingomonadales; family Sphingomonadaceae; genus Pedomonas. The sequence continues at coordinate 1,421 of JAEZBH010000289.1, read as the reverse complement.
AGCCGGTCGATCAGCGGCGACCACAGGAATTTCAGTGTGTAAGGCGTCGTCAGTCCCACCGCAAAGCCGATGGTCTTCTTGTCCACGCCCACCTTGCTCAGCCAGTAGGTCATGGTGGCAAGCAGGAGCGTCAGCGGAAATCCGCTGGAGATGCCAAGGAGGAACGCCGCCAGCGGGCGCGGGCGCAGGTAAAGCCCAAGCGCGCGAACAGCGGCAACGGGCGAGAAGGACGCGGCACGGGATGTCATGGCGCTGCATCCTAACGACTCCTGCCATGGGGGAAAGGGGCCGCGCTTCGCTTCGCCGCAAATAAGCGCCATGGAAACAGGAAGTTGTTCGCAGCAGGTCGGTGAGCCCTCCCCAATTGGGGGAGCGGGGCTTGCGGTGCGGGCCGGGCCGGGGGAAACTGCCGGGCGAGACTGCCCCAAGTTAAACTGGCCAAGAGAAACGGAACGCCGTTGCAGGCAGGAGGGCAAAGACATGACCGTGTCTGCGTATTCTCATCCGCATCGGCCCACAGCAGGGCAACTGGCGCTGGCCCGCCGCATCGCCGGAGCGGCGGAGGAAGTCGTGCCCGCGCTGCGCACGCTTGCGGCCTCAACCTACCTCGACCCGGAGCGCTTCACGCAGGAGCGCGACCGGCTGTTTCGCACACTGCCGCTGCCGGTGGCGCCTTCTGCCCTGTTGCCGGAGCCGGGCATGGCGGCGGCGCACGACGGGTACGGCCTGCCTCTCTTGCTGACGCGGGACAAGACAGGGCAGGCGCGGGTGTTTCTGAACGCCTGCCGCCACCGGGGCACCCGGCTGGTGGAAGGAGAGGAGGCGCAGAAAACCCCGCGAATCATCTGTCCGTATCATGCATGGGCCTATGGGCTCGATGGCACACTGATCGGCCTGCCGCGCGCCGAGACCTTCGATGGGCTGGACAAGGCGGATTATGGGCTGAGGTCGTTGCCCTGCACGGAGCGGGGCGGGCTGATCTGGGCGATGCTGGGCGAGGGCGGGCCGGACTTCGATGGCTTTCTTGGCGATCTGGCGGCGGACCTCGACGCGCTGGGGCTGGGCGAACACCATCTCTACGCCCGCCGCACTCATACGGTCGCCGCCAACTGGAAGCTCATCATGGATGCCTTCCTTGAGGCCTACCATGTGCAGCGGCTGCACCGGAACACCATCGCGCCCTTCTTTGCCGATGCCGTGGCGGCAACCGATCGAATCGGTGCGCACTTCCGCAACGTGGTGGGCCGGGTGGATCATGTGCAGGCAACGGATGCTGAGGACTTCGCCCACCTGCGCGCGCGACTGACCTTCTCCTACAGCATTCTGCCGGGCGCGGTTGTCGTCGCCAGCCCGGATTACATCAACGTCATGCTGCTCTACCCCCGCGCGGTTGATTGCACCTGGGTGGAAGACTTCATGCT
>JAEZBH010000156.1 GCA_023427285.1 Pseudomonadota bacterium | reverse complement strand
CATTCGTGCCTTGCCCGCCCTGGGTGTGCGCGGCGTCAACGTCACCATTCCGCACAAGCAGGCGGTGATGGACGCGCTGGATGAGATCTCCCCGGCAGCAAAGGCGATCGGCGCGGTCAATACCGTCGTGGTGACGGCGGAAGGCCGACTGGTTGGCTACAATACGGATGTGACGGGCTTTGCAGAGCCGCTGCGGGGCAGCACTCTTTCTGGCCGTCCGGCGTGCATGGTGGGTGCTGGCGGCGCTGCACGGGCCGTGCTGGCGGCGATGAAAGACCTTGGCGTGTCGGACGTGCGGGTTATCAACAGGTCGGTGGACAAGGCGGAGAGCCTGCTTGCCGAGTTCGGGCTGCCGGGCCGGGTTTATAGCTTCGACCATTCGGCGGCGGGGCTGGATGGGGCGGCGCTGGTCGTCAACACCTCCAGCCTCGGCATGAAGGGCTACCCGCCGCTGGAGCTTGATCTGGCGCCCGTGGCTGATGATGCGGTGGTCTATGACATCGTTTATGCCCCGCTGGAGACGGACCTGCTGAAGCAGGCAAAGACACGCGGCCTGAAAACGGTCGATGGTCTCTCCATGCTTGTGGGGCAGGCAGCAGACGCTTTCCGCCTGTTCTACGACGCCGAGCCGCCGCGCGATGCGGCGACCGAGGCGGCGCTGCGGGCAAGGTTGCTCGCATGATTATCCTTGGGCTGACCGGCTCCATCGGCATGGGCAAGTCAACCGTCACGCGCATGTTCCGGCGTTACGGCGTGCCGGTGTTCGATGCAGATGCGGAAGTCCACAAGCTGCAAGGGCCGCACGGCAAGGCGCTGCCCGCCATTGAGGCGGCGTTTCCCGGCACCACAGGGCCTGACGGGCTGAACCGGCAGAAGCTGGGAGCGATTGTTTTCGGTAATCCACAGGCGCTGCGACGGCTGGAGAAGATCATCCACCCCATGGTCTATCAGGTGCGCCGCCGCTGGCTGCAAGCGCAGGCTCGGGCGGGGCATCCGCTGGTGGTGCTGGACGTGCCGCTTCTGTTCGAGGGTAAGGCAGACCGGGTGTGTGATGCGACGGCGGTGGTGAGCGCGCCGTTCCATATTCAGCGCCGCCGGGTGCTGGCCCGGCCGGGGATGACGGAGGAGAAGTTCCGCCAGATCATCGCCAAGCAGATGCCGGACCGCGAGAAGCGCAGCCGCGCTGATTTCATCATCCCCTCAGGGCTTGGCCTTGCCCCTGCCAACGCTGCGGTTAGACGCATCATCCGTTGCCTTCGCGGCCGAAAAGCTAGACAGTGGCCGCCTCGGCAACCGGGCTGGAAGGCGCGCCGCCCGGTGCGCTGCTGATCTTTAACAGGCGGGCAAGACCACAGTTATGCGTGAAATCGTTTTCGATACGGAAACCACCGGCTTTGATCCTGACAAGGGCGACCGTTTGATCGAAATCGGCTGCGTCGAGCTGTTCGAGCGCCTGCCGACGGGGCGCACGCTGCATCTTCTGGTCAACCCTGATCGCGACGTGCCGGCGGCTGCCGTTGAGGTTCACGGCATCACCACCGAGATGCTGCGCGACAAGCCCCGGTTCAAGGAAATCGCAGACGAGTTTCTGGAGTTCATCGGCGATGCGCCGCTGGTGGCGCACAATGCGGAGTTCGACTTCCGGTTCATCAACTGGGAGCTGAAGAATTGCGGGCGCGATATCGTCTCCCACCGCCGCATGGTCGATACGCTGGAGATCTCCAAGCGCAAGTTCCCCGGCGCCAAAGCCACGCTGGACATGCTCTGCAACCGCTTCGGCATCGACCGCTCCGCCCGCGTAAAGCACGGCGCACTGCTCGACGCCCAGTTGCTGGCCGAAGTCTATCTGGAACTGATGGGCGGCCGTCAGAGCCACCTCGAACTGGTGTCAGAGAGCAGCGAGACGGCCGAGCAGATCAAGGTTGTGCGCACCTGGCGTGCCCCGCGCCCGCATGAGGCCAGCGCGGAAGAACTCGCCGCCCACGACGCCTTCCTCAGCAAGATGAAGAAAGCCCCGCTCTGGCGTCAGGCTTGAGGGGTCTTTTCGCTGATTTTTTTGCAGGAGGGTTTTAACCCTCTTGGCAACCTCCCTTTCGTTTTGGGGAGCGACTGGGTAAAGGGCGTGCCCCATTAAGATTTACAGGATCGTGATCCTCGTGTGCGCTGGAAACACGTTCGTAAAAAACGAACGGGGTCGCAGGGGTTATAGACCCCTGCATAAAACCTTAAAGTTCAGATCACTGCGCAGCCACTGACGAGGCAGGAGCAGGTGCTTCCTCCTCGTTGCTGCCGCCAAGGGAGATGAGCAACTTGCGCTCCAGCGCCTTGAGGCGGTTGGCGTTGGTGATCTTCGAGCCCATCAGGTCGGTGATGTAGAACACGTCCACGGCGCGCTCGCCGTAGGTGGCGATGTGGGCGGAGTGGATCGTCACCTTGGCTTCGTAGAAGGCGGACGTGAGGGAGAACAGCAGGGCCGGGCGGTCCGTCGCGTTGATCTCGACAACCGTGTAGCGGTTGGACGCCAGGTTATCGATGATGACGTTGGGCTCCACATGGAACACCTCGGCC
>JAEZBH010000105.1 GCA_023427285.1 Pseudomonadota bacterium | reverse complement strand
GGTGAAGCTGGCCGACCGCCTGCACAACATGCGCACCCTCCACCACATCTCGAAGGAGGAGAAGCGCCGCCGCATCGCCCGCGAGACGCTGGAAATCTACGCGCCCCTTGCCGAGCGCATCGGCATGTACGAGTTCAAGGACGAGCTGACCGAAATCGCCTTCCGCGAGCTGGAAACCCAGGCGTACGAGTCCATCACCAAGCGTCTGGCCCAACTGCGCGAGACGGCGGGCGACCTCGTGCCCCGTGTTATCGAAGACATCGAATTCCTGCTCGACCAGCACGGCCTCAAGGCCGAGGTGCTGGGCCGCGAGAAGCGCCCCCACTCCATCTGGAAGAAGATGCAGGAGCGCGACATCAGCTTCGAGCAGCTCTCGGACATCGTCGCCTTCCGCGTGATCGTGGACACCGTGCCCGAAGTCTATCGTGCGCTTGGCATCATCCATGGACGCTGGCCGACCGTGCCGGGCCGCTTCAAGGATTACATCTCGATCCCGAAGCGCAACGGCTACCGCTCCGTCCACACCACGGTGATGGGTCCGGGGCGCATGCGCATCGAAATCCAGATCCGCACCCGCGAGATGCACGCGCAGGCCGAACTCGGCCTTGCCGCCCACTGGGCGTACAAGCAGCACATTCGCGGGGAAGGCAACCAGCAGTCGCCTTGGTTGCAGGATCTCTTGGAAATCCTTGAGCACGCCTCCAGCCCCGAAGAGTTCCTGGAACACACCAAGATGGCGATGTACCAGGATCAGGTGTTCTGCTTCACGCCCAAGGGCGAGCTGATCCAGTTGCCCAAGGGCTCAACGCCGGTCGATTTTGCCTACGCAGTCCACTCCCGTCTGGGCGACACCACCGTTGGCGCCAAGATCAACGGCCGCGTCGTTCCCCTGCGCACCGTGCTCCAGAATGGCGATCAGGTGGAGATTTTGCGCTCCACCGCCCAGCAGCCCGATCCGGCGTGGGAGACCTTCGTCATCACCGGCAAGGCCCGCTCGGCCATCCGCCGCCACGTCCGCCAGAAGGAGCGCGAGGACGGCATTGCGCTGGGCAAGCGCTTGCTCGATGCCCTCATTGAGCGCATCCGCGTGCCGCTGGCCGATGGCGCGATCCGCGACGCGCTGGAGCGGCTGAAGCTGCCTGACGAGGAAGCGCTCTACCTTGCCCTTGCCCGCCATCACGTGACGGATGAGGCGGTGATGGAGGCGATCCTGCCCGGCTCGGCAGGCGCGCCGCGCCGCAAGGCTGTCGAGACCGAGCATGGCGCGGCCCCCATTGCCCTGTCGATCGAGGGGCTTACCCCGGGCGCTGCGGTCCATCTGGCCTCGTGCTGCCACCCGCTCCCGGGCGATCGCATCGTTGGCATCCGCGAGCCGGGCCAGAGCGTCGATGTCCATGCCATCGCCTGCAAAACCCTCGAATCGTACAGCGCCCAGCCTGAACTCTGGGTCGATCTGCGCTGGCACAGCGACAGCGAGCGCATCGAGCGTTTCGTGACGCGCCTTGCCGTCGTCATGCGCAACGAGCCCGGCGCGCTGGCCACCGTTGCCAGCATTCTGGGACAGAGCGATGCCAACATCGCCAATCTCAAGCTCACCCACCGCGACCGCCAGTTCTTCACGTTCGAGCTGGACGTGGAAGTGACCGACCTGCGCCATTTGACAAGGGTGCAGGCGGCGCTTAGGGCAGCGCAAGTTGTCAGCTCGGTTGAGCGCATCAGGTTGTAAGGATTATCCGGACATGACGAACGAAGACGTTCTGAACGAATTCCGCGCCTCGGGCGCACTCCTTGAGGGCCACTTCATCCTTTCCTCCGGCCTGCGCTCGTCGGTTTATCTGCAATGCGCTCTGGTGCTGAAGAACCCGCAACGGGCCGAGAAGCTGTGCCGCGCTCTGGCAGAGTCCCTGCCCGCCGACATCCGCGAGCAGATCGACATGGTTGTCTCCCCGGCCATGGGCGGCGTCGTTGTCGGCTACGAGATGGCCCGCGCACTCGGCGTTGACGGCATCTTCACCGAGCGCGTGGAGGGCCAGTTCGCCCTGCGTCGCGGCTTTGAAATCCCCGAGGGCGCACGCGTCTTCATGATGGAAGACGTGGTCACCACCGGCCTGTCCTCGCGCGAGTGCATCGCCACCATCGAGGCCAACGGCGGCAAGGTCATCGCCGCCGGGTCGCTGGTCGATCGCTCCAACGGCAAGGCGGATCTGGGCGTGCCCTACTTCCCCCTCGTCCGTCTGGACGTGCCCGCATACCAGCCCGATCAGCTGCCGCCCGAACTGGCTGCCATTCCGGCCATCAAGCCGGGCAGCCGCGGCCTGAAGGCGTAAGGCAAGACGCCTCCTGACCTAACAAGGGGCGGCGCGCCCGCCCCGCTTGCCAGCATGGGTGTATTTCCAACGGAGGTTGGGCATGACGGCTACTTACCAGCGTTTGGGCGTGAACATCGATCACGTCGCCACCATCCGCAACGCGCGCGGCGGCGTTCATCCCGACCCCGTGAAAGCCGCCCTGCTCGCCGTGGAAGCCGGCGCTGACGGCATCACCGCGCACCTGCGCGAAGACCGCCGCCACATCTCCGATGACGACATCGCCCGCCTCGTCGCGCAGGTACGCCGCCCGCTCAACCTTGAGATGGCCGCAACCGAGGAAATGGTCGAGATCGCCCTGCGCCACAAACCCCACGCCGCCTGCATCGTGCCGGAGCGGCGGCAGGAGCGTACCACCGAGGGCGGGCTCGATGTTGCGGGCCAGTTCAACCACCTTCAGCCGCTCATCGCCCGCCTGAAGGATGCCGGTATTCGCGTCTCGCTGTTCATCGAGCCGGACGAGCGCCAGCTTGAAGCCTCCGCCAAGCTCGGCGCACCGGTCGTTGAGCTGCACACCGGCCGCTACTGCCACCTGACCGGTGCCGAGGAGCAAGCCGAACTCGCCCGCATCCGCCGCGCTGCCGAACACGGCGCGTCCCTCGGCCTTGAAATCCACGCCGGTCACGGCCTGCGCACCGATAACGTCGGCGCCATCGCCGCCATTCCGCAGGTGATGGAGCTGAACATCGGCCACTTCCTCATCGGCGAGGCCGTGTTCATCGGTCTGGCCGAGGCCATCCGCCAGATGCGCGCCGCCATGGATGCGGCTCGTTCTGGAAGCATTTGATTTTGTTATTTTTGCAGGAGGGACTTGTCCCTCCTGCACCTCCCTTTCGTTTCTACGACCGTGTTTCCAGCGATCTCTTGAAACACGGCCGTTTCAATGAAATTTCTTGGGCTGCGCCGGTCATTAAGCGCACGCCCCAATAAAACGAAGGGGTGCAGGGGTTATAGACCCCTGCAAAATCCTGAAAACATAACTATATCTAACCCATGACAATCATCGGCCTTGGCAGCGACCTGTGCAACATCGAGCGGATTCAGAACTCGCTCGACCGTTATGGCGAGCGGTTCACCAACCGCATCTTCACCGAGGCTGAGATCGCCAAGGCGGAGCAGCGCGTGCTGACCCGCGCGGCCACTTATGCCAAGCGTTTCGCCGCCAAGGAGGCGTGCTCCAAGGCGCTGGGCACCGGCTACAGCAATGGGGTGTTCTTCAAGGACATGGGCGTTGCCAACCTGCCCTCCGGCCAGCCGACGCTGCATCTGACCGGCGGCGCTGCGGCACGCCTCGCCGCGATCACCCCTCCCGGCATGGTCGCCGACATCCATCTGACATTGACCGACGATCACCCGTGGGCGCAGGCGTTCGTAATCATTACGGCCCGTCCTGCCTGATCGCAGCCCCATCTTAGCAGTCGAACGGGGCCGTTCGACTTGACAGGTTGCGCCCTGCGGGCGAAGAGCAGATTTTCCTATACTGGTTATGAAGAATGGCTGATCCAGACACCTCCACGGGGACCGCTTCCGGCTCTGCTGTCAAAACCGCTCCGCCCAAGGGAGGATGGTTCGAAGAGAGCAAGGATCTCGTCAAGACCATCGTCTATGCGGTTCTGATCGCGCTGGGCTTCCGCTCGATCGCCTACGAACCGTTCAACATCCCGTCTGAATCCATGCTGCCGGGGCTCATGGTGGGCGACTATCTGTTCGTCTCCAAGTTCCCCTACGGCTACAGCCGCTACTCCTTTCCGCTCGGCCTTGCTCCCATCGACGGGCGCATCTTCGGCAGCGATGTGAAGCGCGGCGACGTCATCGTCTTCAAGCTGCCCAAGGACAACTCCACCGATTACATCAAGCGCGTCATCGGCCTGCCCGGCGACGTCGTTGAGATGCGCCGGGGCACCGTTTACATCAACGGCAAGCCGATCCAGCGCGAGCGCGTGGAAGACCGCGTGATCGAGGTCTCGCCGAACACCGATTGCGTCAGCAACTTCCCGTTCTATCGGGTGAGCGAGGGCAACGGCAAGATCACCTGCCGCTACCCGCAGTTCCGCGAAACCCTGCCGGATGGCCGCAGCTACATGACGCTCGACCTGATCCCGGATGGCCTGCGCGACACCACCCGCCCGTTCTTCGTGCCCGCCGGTCACTATTTCGTGCTGGGCGACAACCGCGATTACTCCGCAGACAGCCGCCTGCCCTCCTCGGAGGACGGCGTCGGCTTCCTGCCCGCCGAGAATGTGGTTGGCCGCGCCGAATTCCTGTTCTTCTCCACCAATGGCGAAGCCCAGCTGTGGACGCCATGGAAATGGCACAAGACCGTCCGTTGGGACCGCCTGTTTCAGGCTGTTGAATGAGTATTGAAGACGCGCAAAACTGGGCCGAGCAAACGCTCGGCCGCCGTTTCCGGAACGCCGAGCTTCTGATCGAAGCCCTCACCCACACTTCCCTGCCGGGCCGCAACTATCAGCGGCTCGAATTTCTTGGAGACCGGGTGCTGGGCCTCTTGATCTCCACCTGGCTGTTTGAAAAATACCCGAGCGAGAGCGAAGGCAAGCTGAACCGCCGGTTCGTCGAACTGGTGCGCGGCCAGACCTGCGCCGAGATCGCCCGCAGCCTTGGCATCGCCCGCATGATCCGGCTGGAGCGCACCGCCCGCGAGCAGAAGGTCAACGAGACCGTCAACGTTTTAGGCGATGTCTGCGAAGCCCTCATCGGCGCGCTGTATCTGGACGGCGGCATGGCGGCGGCCCGCAAGTTCGTGCGTTCCGCATGGGAGCCACTGGTCAACGGCGCGGCGGTGGTGGAAAAAGACCCCAAGTCCGCCCTTCAGGAGTGGGCGCAGGGGCGCGGCCTGCCGCTTCCCGCCTACACCATCGTCGGCAAGCATGGCCCCCACCATGCGCCCGAATTCACGGTGGAAGTCACCGTGCGCACGCAAGATCCCGTTC